>NZ_JAZDUE010000007.1:0-266684 GCF_036350515.1 Gordonia prachuapensis
GATCTCGGGCGACCTGGGCGATCGGCTTACCCGTCTCCTCGACGATCCGGACCGCCCCATCACGAAACTCCCGGTCGTACTTCTTGCGCTTCTCTGGCATCGTGCTCCTCATTATCGATGCCTCTACGGTTCGGGGGGGAACCTCAGAGATCACCTCGTAGACCAGGTGGGTCGCCGTGGACGTGGGTGTGACGCTGCGCTGCGCGAGTGTGCGCGGCACACCGTCGACGAACAACGGCGTGCCCGAACCGAGTACGACCGGGGCGAGGTGCAGCGAGAGGATGTCGACCAATCCTTCGGCGAGTGCGGAACCGACGGTGGCCCCACCACCCATCACGATGACGTCGAGGTCCTCGCCGCGGGCGTGGGTCGCCGCCTCGGCTCGCTCACGTGCCGCGGCGACGGCATCTTCTATGCCGGTGGTGACGAATGTCCAGTCCATGTCGGTGAGACGTACGGTCTCCGGCGGTGAACCGGTGACGACGACGAAGGACGGCTTGCCGACCTCGCCGGCGCCGTAGCCGACCTCGTCGTCCCAGCCGCCCGGTCCGTCGACCACGTCGAACAGCCGGCGTCCGAGGATGACCGCACCCGACTTGGCCGTCGACTCGGCGAGGAGTCGCCGGTCGTCGGGATCGTCGGAGAACGCCCAGGTGTGCAGTGCTTCTCCGCCGGTGCCCAGGCCGTTGTCCGGCCCCGGGTCGGGTCCGGTGACGAAGCCGTCGAGGGAGATGGAGATGTCGGCGATGATCCGGGTCATGTCAGTACAGACCCGGATGACCGCCCGCAGTCATCGGTGTCAGCGGTCGGTGGCGAGGACGACGTTGCCGAGCGCCGGTGCGCCATCCCGGTCGGCAACCGATGCCGTGATCAGGAGGCGGCCGCCTTCCTCCCAGACGTCGACATCGAGGGTCTCACCGGGGAAGACGACACCGGCGAAGGTCGCCGAGAAGTCCGCGACACGGGCGACGTCTCCGTCCAGGAGTGCGTCCGTCACGGCGCGGCACACACTTCCGTACGTGCACAGGCCGTGCAGGATCGGTCGCGGGAACCCGGCGTTCGCGGCGAAACCCGGATCGGAGTGCAGTGGGTTGCGGTCGCCGCACAGCCGGTACAGCAGCGCCTGTTGCGGCAGCGTCGGCACCGAGATCCGATGATCGGGTGCCCGGTCCGGGTAGGCCACCTTGTTCGACGATCCACGCTCACCGCCGAAGCCGCCCTCGCCTTTGGCGAAGATCGACGAGCGGGTGGTCCACAGTGGTTCGCCTGCGTCATCGGTCGTCACGGTTTCCTGGATGATGACCGCAGCCGACCCCTTGTCCTGCACCTCGACGATCGAGGTCCGGCTCGTCGCCTTGCCTGCGGCCGGCAGCGGACGATGTGCGATCACCTGCTGGGAACCGTGCACCACCTTGGCCAGATCGATGTCGATGCCGGGGAATGACACCTTCGGCGGTTCGGTGGCATGGAACGTGGCGGCGACGGTGGCGAACGACGGCAACACCTTTGGTGACGTGTCGTCGACGTAGGCCAGACCGACCGCGTCCATCGGGTCGGAGGCAGCGCCGACGGCGAGGTGGTACAATGCGACGTCGGATGCCGCCCATTCGAAGCTGACCTCGGGGAGTTCGGCACCGACGGCGACGGCGGGATCGATGGGCACGGTGTTCAGGCTCCTGTAGTGGTCGAGGTGGATGGGGTGGACGCTGCTTTCGATGCGGCGTCGAGGGCAGCGAGGTAGCCGAAAACGAGTGCGGGACCGATGGTTGCGCCGGGCCCGGCGTAGGTGTGTCCCATCACCGGTGCGCTGGTGTTACCCGCAGCGTAGAGGCCGTCGATGATCGATCCGTCGGGCCGCAACGCGCGTCCGGCGGCGTCGGTGTCGATGCCGCCCTTGGTGCCGAGATCTCCCGGCACCATCTTGACCGCGTAGAACGGCGCCTTGGTGAGTGCACCGAGACTCGGGTTCGGTTTGTTGGTGATGTCACCGTAGTAGTGATCGTATCCGCTTGTGCCGCGGCCGAAGTCGGCGTCGACACCGGACCGGGCGAAGCCGTTGAACCGCTCGGTGGTGTTCGCGAGCGCGTCGGCGGGCACGTCGATCTTGTCGGCGAGTTCGCGTATCGAGTCGGCCTTGACGACGACGCCTGCCTCGAACCATTTCTTCGGAAGGGGTTGGCGCGCATTGACTCCGGCGAACAGATACCGGTTGCGGCAGGTCTGGTCCATGATCAGCCACGACGGTACGTTCTCACCGGGGCTCTCGCCGTGGCCGAAGTCGCCGCCGTACATCTGATGGACGGCCTCGACATACGGCAGCGACTCGTTCATGAACCGTTCGCCGCGAACGTTGACGATGAACGTGCCGGGGACCGACCGCTCCGACAGTGCGAACCACGGTCCGCGGGGCAGCGGGATCGTCGGACCCCACCACGAGTCGTCCATCAGAGACACGGCCGCACCGACTTTGAGTCCGGCGGTGATTCCGTCACCCGTGTTGGACGGTGCGCCGGTCGTCCAGTCCGACCCGATCGGCTCGCGCTGGTACTTCTGCCGCATCTCCGCATTGTGCTCGAAGCCGCCGCAGGCGAGGATCACGCCGTGGCGGGCGTGGATCGGGAACTGTGTGCCGTCGGATTCCGCCAGCACCCCGACCACGCGGCCGTCGTCGGTGAGGAGGTCGGCCAGGCCGGTGTTGAGCTTCAGCGGCACGCCGAGTTGCCGCGCCCCGAGCAGTAATTCCGCTGCCAGTGCGGCACCCATCGCGATCAGCTTCTTACCGCGGGAACGGGCCCAGAAGAAGCGGGCGCCGACCTTGGCCATCCGCGCCGGGCCTCGCCAGTGCCGCATACCGGTGTTGAGCCAGCGGTAGTCCGACTGCAGCACCACCATGTTGAGCGGCGCCTTGGTGTACTGCGGGTGCAGCGTCTTCAGGTCGTCGCCGAGTGCTCGGGCATCGAACGGACGCGGCTCCACCGACCGTCCGGCCAGTCGGCCGCCGGGTGCCTCGGGGTAGTAGTCGGAATAGTTCTTGACCCACTCGAGGTCGAGCGGCGCATGCTTCATCAAGAAATCGAGCGCCTCGGGGCCGCGATCGATGTAGGCGTCGATCTTCTCCGCGGGCGCGTGTTCGCCGATGATCGCATGCACATATTCGCGGGCCTTCTCCACGGTGTCGTCCACGCCGTCGCGCTTGAGCACCGAGTTGTTCGGAATCCAGACACCGCCGCCCGACCGCGACGTCGAGCCACCCCAGTACGGGGACTTCTCGATGATGACGGTCTTCAGACCACTCGCGGCCGCGGTGATGGCCGCGCTGAGTCCGGCGGCACCGGCGCCTACGACGATGACGTCGTAGGTTTCCGCGCTGGTCTCCGGGGTGGAAGTGGTCTGGTCTGTCGGTTCGGTCGCGCCGGCCATCGGGGTCCCTTCATGCGCCACGGGTGGAACGTGTTCTCCCTAGAATTAGAACATGTTATAGAAATGGGGCGCCAGAGGTATTGGGTGATGGTCTCTGCGCCTCCCTTCGCAGCGTCGGGTCGTCCGATCGTATGAGCACGTCGAACCCGGCTTCGTGGTTTCGGGGAATTGCCCGTCGAACCTGCGTGTAATGGGTATCAGAAGGTCGTCGGACCAACCTGGCCGGGAGCGTAGCCATGACCGATTCCGCGCAATCTGAACTCCGCATCGCCCTCGTGCTCAACGGCGGCGTCAGTCTCGCCGTGTGGATCGGTGGCGTGGTACACGAGTTGAACCGGCTGAGGGAGGCGTCGCGGGGTGGTGGAGTTTCCGCAGCATGGTCGGACCTGCTCGGGCCCGAGAAGCTGGACCGGCGGGTCGTCATCGATCTGATCGCCGGAACCAGCGCAGGCGGACTCAACGGCGCCGTGCTGGCGACGGCGATCGCGCATGGCACCCGGATGCCGCACATGTTGAACGAAGTGTGGCTTGAAGCGGCGTCGCTCGAGCAGGACGCGCTCATCCACAACAATCCGGAGAACGCGACGTCGGTTCTCGACGGCGCGTTCTTCAAGGGAAGGATCGACGACGTCCTCGAGGGTGTGATCACGCCGTGCTCGGACGACCAGCAGCCCGTGCACGCCGACCGCGGCGACGATTGTGTTCTGCTCATGACCGCCACGGCCCTCGACGCAGCCGTGACGACACGGGAACTCGCCGGTGGTGAGACCGTCGGCGTGCGAGACGGTCGACGGGTGTACAAGTTCGAGCGCCGCCGACAACCACCGGGCATCAGCGACATCTGCCACTTCGCGACGGTCGAACCACTCGCGACCGCCATGCGGGCCACGGCCTCGTTCCCGGTGGCTTTCGACCCGGTCGCCGAAACCACCGAGCTCGCATTACGCGGCGCCGACGGGTCGATCCGGGATCGGCGATGGCTTGTGGACGGCGGCGTGCTCGACAACGCGCCGTTCGAACCGCTCCTTGACGCCTTACTGGAGCGCCCCATCACCGCGCCGCAGGAACGGGTCGTCGTCTACGTGACTCCCGGCGCGGAAGATACGTCCGCTCAGACGGTGTCGGAGCCGGGGCCGATGCCGAACCTGAAGACGATCCTCGGGGGTGTCCTCGACGCCTTCCG
This sequence comes from Gordonia prachuapensis, assembly GCF_036350515.1. Lineage (NCBI taxonomy): Bacteria > Bacillati > Actinomycetota > Actinomycetes > Mycobacteriales > Gordoniaceae > Gordonia > Gordonia prachuapensis. The sequence continues at coordinate 4,604 of NZ_JAZDUE010000007.1, forward strand.
TCAGCCGGATCAGCGCCTCGATCACGACCGCCTGGAAGACGCCTTCACGACGATGAATCTGTCGGTGTCGCAGCCGCACACGGTCCTGCGCAACCTGCTTTTCGGCCAAGGAGAGAATGCCGGAGACAACACCCGGGTGAACGCGCCACAGCTCATGACCGCAGCCGAGTGCCTGATGGCCCAGTACCGGCTGTCACGCGCAGAGGCGGCGGAACGAGTGATGTCGCGGGCGCGTCGCGGTGGGCGCATCACCTTCGCGCCCGCGTCGCCGCCCACCCTGACGCCCGAGGAACTGCCGGGAGTTCCGGATTCCATTGGGGTCGGGGACGTCTGGACGTGGGGTGTACCGACGGCCGCACGTGTGCTGCGCTGGCTCGGGCGGGCCGTATCCGACGCCGGGCTCGGCGGAGGCGACGATCTGACCGAACTGCGAAGTGCGATCGCCACGGCGCGACGACTGGTCACCGTCCTAACCTCTCAGCGCGATGAGGTGATCAAGGTGCCCGACGACATGTCCTTGCCGGAGCCTGACCTCATCCGGTGGCAGATCGAGCAGTTGGCGAAGTTCTACCAAGCCAGCGAATCCGCGCTGAGCGAGGTGATGGGTGCGGTCCGCACTGCTGCGGACCCGTTCATGCCGGTGGGCGAGGGTGGTCAGGCGATCGATGTCGCCGAACTGCTCGTCGCTCTCGAGGTGCTCTACTGCAGTTTCAATTGGGGTGGCGCCGAATTCGACACGCCCCGATTCCGGTACGTTCACATGACCCCTGCGGCATCACGGCCGCTCGGGTTCCCCGTCGATTCGGTGTCGCCGCCTGGTTCCGGTTCGGGGACCGGCGAACCGGAGATGGTTTGGCCGAAAGGGAAGCTCTACGGCGAGCAGTGGGGGAACTTCGGTGCCTTTGCGAGTCGGAACGGTCGTACACACGATTGGCGTTGGGGTCGTCTCGATTGCGTCGAGATGATGGTCAGTCATCTGATGCGAGACGCCGAACCGGGCGACATCGAGTCCGCCAAAAGGCAACTCGTCGAAGAGATTCTGGCGGACGAGAAGTCCACTCTCGACGAGATCATCTCGAGCACAACAACGTCGAGATCGATGACGACTGCCGGCCTGTTCGAACTGTGGCATCGAAAAGAAGGTAAGAAGGCACTCGGGGATCTGCTGAAGAGCGTGGATTCGACCCTGGAGAAGGCCGGCATCCCGACATGGATGCAGTACATTCGCTTCGCGCCCACGGCGAGTCTGAGAGTTGTCGCGCCCGCGGTGGCGGTCAAGCGGCGGTGGGACGGGACCCGCAGGTCCGTCGGGAAGTTGGTGAGTCGGATCCGCGGCCGGTGAAACGGGCTCCACGCCGCGCCTGTCGTCCCACTGGCTGGGTTTGTCCCTGCACTTTCTGGCGCGGTGCTCCTACTCTCGATCCGGCAGCCAGGTGACCTGTGGCGGGCGCCGAGAACGAGGTTTGACGAATCACGAGCACTGTGTCGCCAATCTGCAACATGTTCTAAACTAGAACACGTTCACCCGATGGGAATGGAGACGAAGTGGCGGTCGACCAGGCAATACGTGAGCAGATCGCGGCCGAACTGTGGAACGCGGAGCAGTCGGCGGTGGCAATCGATCGTCCTACTGATTCCCACGCGGGCCTCGATGTAGTCGACGCGTATGAGATCCAGTTGATCAACATTCGTAAACGCCTGGACGCCGGCGCGAAGGTCGCCGGACACAAGGTGGGCCTCGCATCGGAGGCCATGCAGAAGATGATGAACGTCGACGAGCCTGACTACGGGCATCTGCTCGACGAGATGCAGTACTTCGAGAAGACCCCGATCGATGCCGGGAAGCTGTGCTTTCCGCGGGTGGAGGTCGAGGTCGGGTTCATCCTCGGCAAAGATCTGCCCGGTGCGGGCTGCACCAACGACGACGTCATCGATGCGGTCGAGTGGGTGGTGCCGTCGATCGAACTGATCGACTCGCGGATCACCGATTGGAAGATCACGCTGTGCGACACGATCGCCGACAACGCATCATCGTGCGGCTGGATTCTGGGCGAGCAGCGTGTCCCGATCAGCGAGATCGACACCGGCGACATCGATGCGGTGTTGCACCGTAATGGGGAGATCGTGGCGAAGGGCAATTCGTCGGCGGTGCTCGGCCACCCGCTCAATGCTGTGTCGTGGTTGGCGCGCAAGGTGGAGAGCTTCGGGGTGCGGCTACGCAAGGGAGATGTGATTTTGCCTGGTACCGCGACCCGTGCCATCGATATCAGCTCGGGTGACCATTTCGTGGCCGAGTTCGCCGGCCTCGGGTCGGTCACCCTCGACTTCGACTAACAGTCCTTTGGTCTCTGAGGAGCGAGCTTGCGAGCGTCAGTCCTTTTGGTCCCTGGAGAGCGGGCGTCAGCCGTTTTGGTCCCTGGAGAGCGAGCGTCAGTCCTTTTGGTCCCTGAGGAGCGAGCTTGCGAGCGTCACGAAGGGCCGGTCCTTCGTGACGGCCCTCCGCAAGCTCCGGGCCTCCTCAGGAACCGGGGTGACTGCCCTCCGCAAGCTCCGGGCCTCCTCAGGAACCAGGTACGGCCCTCCGCAAGCTCCGGGCCTCCTCAGGAACCAGGACACAAACCAACGAGAGGAGTTGTAAATGCCAGCCAAGCTGACCGCAGCGATCATCGGGTCGGGCAACATCGGCACCGACCTGATGTACAAGCTGCAACGATCTGAGGTCATCGAGCCCCGGTGGATGGTCGGTATCGACGCCGACTCGGAGGGCATGAAGCGAGCAGCCGACCACGGGCTGATCACCATGAGCGGCGGTGCCGATGAGTTGCTCGGGTCGTCGGACAAGCCCGATCTGATCTTCGAGGCCACCTCAGCTTACGTGCACCGGGAGTACGCGCCGAAGTACGAGGCAGCCGGGATCACCGCTGTCGACCTCACTCCCGCGGCGGTCGGGCCCGCAGTGGTCCCTCCGGCCAATCTGCGCGAACACCTCGATGCGCCCAACACCAACATGATCACCTGTGGTGGGCAGGCGACGATTCCCATGGTGCATGCGGTGTCGTCGGTGGTGCCGGTGCCGTATGCGGAGATCGTCGCCTCGGTCGCATCGGTCTCGGCCGGGCCGGGTACCCGCGCCAACATCGACGAGTTCACCAAGACCACGTCGAAGGGTATCGAGACCATCGGCGGCGCCGTGCGCGGCAAGGCGATCATCATCCTGAATCCGGCCGACCCGCCGATGATCATGCGCGACACCATCTTCTGCGCGATACCCGAGGACGCCGACACCGACGCGATTGCCGAGTCGATCCACAAGCGTGAGGAAGAGATCCAGTCGTACGTGCCGGGCTATCGGCTGTTGCAGGACCCGCAGTTCGATCCGCCCTCGGCCATCAACGGCGGCCACGCCCGGGTGTCGATCTTCGTCGAGGTCGAAGGCGCCGGCGATTTCCTGCCGCCGTACTCGGGCAACCTCGACATCATGACCGCCGCCGCCACCAAGGTGGGCGAAGAGATCGCGAAGACGAAGTTGGGAGCCTCGGCATGAGCACCGCCACCACAGATCTGATGGCCAACGCCCGCAAGTACTCCGACACCCTCGACATCCGGATCACCGATTCGTCGTTGCGCGACGGCAGTCACCACAAGCGTCACCAGTTCACCGAGCAGGAGGTACGTGACATCGTCGGCGCGCTCGATGCGTCGGGAGTGCCGGTGATCGAGGTGACCCACGGCGACGGACTCGGTGGGTCGTCGTTCAACTACGGCTTCTCCAAAACCCCGGAGCAGCAACTGATCAAGGCCGCCGCAGAGACAGCGAAGCAGGCCAAGATCGCGTTCCTGATGCTGCCCGGGCTCGGCACCAAGGACGACATCCGGGCGGCGCAGGACAACGGTGGGCAGATCTGCCGCATCGCCACCCACTGCACCGAGGCCGACGTGTCGATCCAGCACTTCGGGCTCGCCCGCGATCTTGGGTTGGAGACCGTCGGTTTCCTGATGATGAGCCATTCGCAGCCGCCCGAGAAGCTGGCCGAACAAGCCCGCATCATGGCCGACGCCGGCTGCCAATGCGTGTACGTGGTCGACTCCGCAGGCGCACTGGTCCTCGAGGACGTCACCTACCGGGTCCAGGCGTTGCGCGCAGAGCTCGGTGACGATGCGCAGATCGGTTTCCACGGCCACGAGAACCTCGACATCGCAGTGGCCAACTCCATCAACGCCATTCGTGCCGGTGCGCAGCAGATCGACGGCTCGATCCGCCGCTTCGGCGCCGGCGCCGGTAACACGCCGACCGAGGCATTCGTCGGGGTGTGCGACAAGTTGGGTATCACCACCGGCGTGGATTTCATGAAGATCGCTGACGCCGCCCAGGATGTGGTGCGACCGGCGATGCCGTCGGAATGCCTGGTGGATCGCTCGGCGATGATGATGGGCTACGCCGGCTGCTACTCGAGCTTCCTCAAGCACGCCGAGGGTCACGCCGAACGCTACAACGTCTCGGCCGCCGAGATCCTGCTCGAGGCCGGCAACCGCAAACTCGTTGGTGGGCAAGAGGACCAGCTGATCGACATCGCGTTGGAACTGAAGAAGAAGCAGGACACGAACGCGGGGGTCTGAGCACCACCACACGCCGACGCGGGTCGCGCAGATGGACCGTCGCCAGCATTGCACTGGCACGCACATCGACGCGGCCCGCGTCTGCTGTTCTTGCCCGAAAGTCCTCGCGTCTATCAACTCCACATGGTTAACTACGTTGGATAGGCGGACGAAGGAGAAACATGGATTTCGCGCTGAGTACCGAGCAGCTCGATCTCGCCGAGGCGGAGCGCGCCTGGCTGCACAAGCACGATCCCATCCTTGAACGACGCGAGTCGATCGACGAGTCGCCCGCTCGGCTCACTGCCGCCATGCGCAAGCACGTCGCCGAATCCGGCCTGGCCGGGTTGCTCACCAGCGCCGTCGGCGCTACCCATGTTGATCTGCTGGTGCTCGCCGAAACGCACGGATGGGCGGGCAGTGCATTGCCGCTCGCCGAGATGGCCATCGCGGCGCGACTGCTGGAGGACATCGGACATTCGAGCGCCGAAGACGCGGCCGAGAGCACTGAGATCGTGGTCCCGGTACCTCCGGCACCCGACCTCCACGTGCGTGTCGATGGCGACACCCTCCGGGTCGTCGGCCGCAGTGCGCCCATCACCGGCCTGATGGACGCCGACCGCATCGTGGTGGTGTCACAAACCGACGACGGGGCAGAAGTGGCAGCCGTGATCCGGGTCGAGGCCATCGAGGTCACCGTTCTCGATACGCTCGATCTGTTGCGATCGTGGGCGGTGGCCGACATCGACGTCACCCTCGAATCCGGTGACTGGGCAACGTTGTCCACGGGTTCGGCCGCCGCGTTGTCCGATCAGCTCGCGACCTTCCGCGCCGTCGACGCCCTGGGCTGTGCCGATCGACTTTTCACCATGGCCATCGATTACGCCGGGCAGCGTTCGCAGTTCGGGCAACCGATAGGTTCTTTCCAGGCTGTGAAACATCACCTTGCGAACATGGCGCTCTGGGTGGAGGCTTCGAGATCGACCTTGTGGCGGGCGGCACTCGCGCTCGACGGTGATGACCCCGGCGAGCGCGCGGCGGCGGTGGCCGCGGCGGTGGCCTACGCCTGCAAGAGTTCCGGTGACACCGGCCAACTCGCACTCCAGATCCACGGCGGCATCGGATTCACCTGGGAACACGACGTCCATCTGCTCATCCGGCGGATCAAGGTCGATGAACTCCTCGACGGCACCGTCGCCGACCATCGTCGACGCGTGGTGGATCTGCATGCCGCCGGATGAACGCGACACCGTCGGACTGCCCGACGCCGTTGCCGAATCAGGAGAGCGGAGGCCAAGAGTGACGGGCCGACCCCTGCCGCAGCCCACGTTGCGGTCGGCCGAGTTCTGGGCCTCGGGTGTCGACGGCGTGCTGCGGATCGCGCGATGCGAGTCGTGCGGCCGGCTGTCACATCCGCGGCCACCGATGTGTCCACACTGCCGCAGCCGCGACCTCACCATGAGCCCCGTGTCGGGGCGCGGTGTGGTGGTCGCCGTCACGGTGAACGAACAGCAGTGGCTGCCCGACTTCCCGGCGCCCTACATCATCGCCATCGTTGCGCTGGAAGAGGATTCCGCGGCTCGCCTCACCACCAACATCATCGGCTGCGATCCGGACGACGTACGCGTCGGGACGCGTGTGCGCGTCACCTTCGAACAGGCGGCCGCCGACATCTGGATTCCTCTGTTCGAACTCGACGACGAACGGCCCAACGAGGGCGCGATTCCCGAACCGGAGGATCTGTCTGCGCGCTCGAGGCCGATGGCGTCGCCGGACAAGTTCGAGGATCGGGTGGCCATCACCGGCATCGGACAGTCGGCGGTGGGGCGACGGCTGATGGTCGACCCGTTGACACTGACCGTAGACGCCTGCGAAGCGGCGGTCGCCGATGCCGGGCTGCGCTTCGAGGACATCGACGGGCTGGCGACCTACCCCGGCGGCCCGATCGGCGGTGGCCTCACCGAGGGCGGCACGATGCCGGTCGAGGAGATCCTGCGCATCCGGCCGACCTGGGTCAGCGGCGGCAACGAGTTCCCCGGGCAGAACGGCTCGATCATCGCGGCCATGCTCGCGGTCGCGTCCGGCCTTTGCCGACACGTGCTGTGCTATCGCACGGTCTGGGAGAGCTCGCATGCGGCCATGGTCCGCGACGGCAGATGGGTGGTGCCGGATGCGCGCGCCACCGGGATGACCGAGCATCGGGCCCCCTACGGCGCAATGTCGCCGGCCAACTGGATCGCGTTGTGCGCCAGCAACTATTTTCACCGATACGGTGGTTCCCGGGAGACGCTCGGTGCGATCGCGGTCACTGCTCGACAGCATGCCGCCGCGAATCCTGAGGCGGTGTACCGCGAGCCGATCACCATGGACGACTACCTCGGCGCGCGGATGATCTCGAGCCCGTTCGGTCTCTACGACTGCGACGTCCCCGTCGACGGTGCGGTCGCCGTGGTGGTCTCGGCGGTGGACTACGCCACCGACGGCCCGAACCCGCCGGTGTTCGTCGAAGCCGTCGGTACCCAGATCATGGAGACCCTGTCGTGGGATCAGGGAACCCTGACGCACCTGCCGCAGTCATTGGGGCCGTCGAAGCACCTCTGGACACGGACCGACTGCTCACCGGATGACGTCGACGTGGCCCTGCTCTACGACGGGTTCACCTTCAACGCGTTGTCGTGGCTCGAAGCTCTCGGCTTCTGCGAACTCGGCGGTGCCGCGGACTTCATCGGCGACGGCAGCGCCATCCGACTCGGCGGCCGGCTGCCGGTCAACCCGCACGGTGGTCAGCTCTCCGCCGGACGGCTGCACGGTTACGGCTTTTTTCGCGAGGCGGTCCGACAACTGCGTGGACACGCCGACTCGCGCCAGGTGCCCGATGCCGAACTGGCGGTGGTCACCGCGGGCGGTGGGGTGCCTTCAGGTGCGATCTTGCTCCGCCGATGACGTGAATGTCCAGGTCACGCGCGGTGCTGAGGGTGAGGTAACTTAACAAGTGAACGTTGTCGATGAGAGGACCCATACGTGACCGACAACTCCCTGGCAGCGATCTTTGCGACCCGTTCCGACGGCGAGCGGGGCATCCGGACCCCCAAGACCGCAGAGCTCGTCGCCCGCAAACTGCGCAGCATGATCGTCGACGGCGAATTGGCGGCAGGCGACCATCTGCCGAACGAAGCCGAACTGATGGAGTTGTTCTCGGTCAGCAGGCCGACACTGCGCGAGGCCATCCGTGTGCTCGAGGCCGAACGACTCGTCGAGGTGCGCCGCGGGTCCCGCTCGGGCGCCAAGGTGTGTATCCCCGGACCCGAGGTCGTCGCACGGCCCGCATCGCTGCTGCTGGAACTCGCGGGGGCCACCGTCGCCGATGTTTATCGGGCACTGGAGGCCGTGGAGCCCGCCGCCGCGCGCTTGCTCGCGGAGGAGGGCGACGAGACCGCCTTCGATGAACTCGAGCGATTCGTCGACGAGGTGGTACCCGACGAGTACGCATCCGGGCAATTCGGGAAGGCTGCGGCGGAGTTCCATTCGCTCATGGTGCGGTTGTCGGGCAGCCCGACACTCGCCCTCATCTCCGGCATGGTGCACGAGATCTTCGAACGCAATCACGTCGCGTTTGCGCAGCAGAACGTGAATCGCGATCGTGAGCAACACGAGTCCAACTACAAGTTGTTCGTCCGATCTCAGCGGAAGTTCATCAAGCTGCTCCGCGCGCGCGACGGTGCCGGAGCATTTGCCCACTGGCAGAAACACATGGGCGTCGCCCGTGAGTTCGTCATGCTCGGGCGGGAGGACCTCAAGGTGCAGGACCTGCTGGACTGACCCTGGGCCGTGCGCGCCTGTTCTGCTGATCGGGCCGCCTGAGTGGCACTGAGCGAGCAAGGGTATCGAGGTCAGCGGTCGCAGGAGATCGATTGTTGTGCAAGTGGTCTCGATACGCTGTCTCGCCTAGCGGCTCGACAGCTACTCGACCAGCGGGGGGTGTCCTGCCTGGCTCGACAGCTACTCGACCAGCGGGGGGGTGACCTGCCTGGCTCGACAGGTACTCGACCAGCGGGGAGGGGGCTTGCCTGTGGTTTGACGGCTACTGGACCGGCGGGGGTCTTGCCTGGGCGAACGTCAACCTGGAGTGGCCGCGCTGAGATCACCCATCTAACGTGGCGCGAACCGCTGCCCCGCATCGAGTCGCAGGCACTGCCCGTTGAGCATCGGGTTGTCGACGATGGCCAACGCCAGCTTCGCGTACTCACTCGGCCGTCCCATCCGCTTCGGGAAGGCGGCGTCTTTCACCAACGGGGCCACCTGGTCTTCGCTGAACTTCGCGGTGGCGCCGGTCGAGAACAGGCTCGGTGCGATCGCGACCACGCGAATTCCCAACGGGCCCAGATCGCGGGCCATGGCCAGGGCGCTACCGGCGATCCCGGCTTTCGCTGCGGCGTAGGCGACTTGGCCGATCTGGCCCTCGAAGGCCGCCAACGATGACGTGTTGACGATGACGCCGCGTTCCTCGTCGACGGGATCGTTGGCGCTCATGTGCTGCGCCTGGAGGCGATTCAGGTTGAACGTGCCGACCAGGTTCAGGTCGACGACCTGACGGAACATGTCGAGATCGTGGGGGCCACGGCGGCCCAAGGTCTTCTGCACCTTTCCGCCGCCGGCCGTGTTCACCGCGATGTGCAGTCCACCCATCTCCGACACCGCATCGGCGAGGACTCCTTCGGTTCCGTCGAAGTCCAGGATGTCGACCGCGTGGAAAGTGCCCCCGATTTCGGCGGCGACGTCCTTGCCGTCACTGCCCTCCCGGTCGAGGATTGCCACGGTCGCACCGCCGGCTGCGAGTGCTTCCGCGGTGGCGCGGCCCATGCCCGAGGCACCGCCGACGACGACGGCCTTCCGGTGTGCGAGGTCCATGACGATCTCCTTCGTGTGCGACGCAACGTTGTGCGTCGTCGACGATTGTGATGCAGTTATCATACTAACTAAACTATGTAAGATTTCCGGAGTGGTCCCACACAACGGCATGAGTGGTGTGGTGGCGCGTGTCGTCGCGTGATGATGCCACCGGACAGCGTTATCGGACAGGGAGTGGAGCTCGCATGAACATCGGATTGTTGCTGGACATGGCCGCCGATGGTTTCGGTGACCGGGTGGTCATCGGGCCACGGGACTCCGGGATCACCGCGGCGCAACTGCGCAGCATGGCCGACGCCGGCGCCGAAGTCATCCGAGCGCACTCCGCGGAGGCGGTGGTCTATCTCGCGGTGAACGGCCCGGCGTTTCCGGTGGCGATGTTCGCCGCAGCACGTGCCGGGGTGCCGCTCGTCCCGGTCAACTATCGGCTCGGTTCCGAACAACTCGACGCGCTGCTTTCCAATCACCCGTCGGCGCTCGGCATCGCCGATGCCGAGCACGTGCACATCCTGCAGCGCGCGGGACTCACCACCATCACTCCCGAACAGTGGCTGACCAGTGCGCAGATGACCGAGCCCGCAGCGGACGGCGGCAACGACGCGGCGGCCGACGTCCCGGCGGTGATCATCTACACCTCCGGAACCACTGCGGCACCGAAGGGGGTGTTGTTGCGCAACGAGAATCTGACCTCGTACGTCTTCGGTTCAGTGGAGTTCGCCAACGCAGGGGAGGACCAGGCCGCTCTCGTCAGTGTCCCGCCCTACCACATCGCCGCCGTGGCCAACGTGATCAGCAACCTCTACGCGGGCCGGCGGACGATGGTGCTCGAACAGTTCACACCGGAGCAATGGCTGCACACGGTGCGCGCGGAACATATCACCAACGCGCTCGTCGTGCCGACGATGTTGTCGAGGATCGTCGAGTCCGACGCCGACAAGGACGTGCCGTCACTGCGCAACCTCGCCTATGGGGGTGCGCCGATGCCCTCGCGGGTCATCGAGCGGGCGCTCGAACTCTGGCCCCAGGTCGGCTTCGTGAACGCCTACGGTCTCACCGAGACCAGTTCCACCATTGCTGTTCTCGGACCTGACGATCACCGCGATGCGCTCGCCGGCGACGACGAGCGTATCCGGGCGCGCCTGGGCTCGGTCGGGCGTGCCCTACCCGGCGTCGTCATCGAGATCCGTGACGACGACGGCGCCCTGCTGGGACCTGAGGAGGTGGGCCGGATCTGCGTGGCCGGCGAGCAGGTCTCGGCCGAGTACGCCGGCATCGGCCGGGTGACCGATGAGCAAGGCTTCTTCGACACCCGCGACAAGGGTTACCTCGACGCCGACGGATTTTTGTTCGTCGGTGGCCGTGCGGACGACACCATCATCCGCGGCGCGGAGAACATCGCGCCCGCCGAGATCGAAGACGTCATCCTGCGCCACCCCGACGTCCTCGACGTCGCGGTGGTGGGCGTTCCCGACGACGACTGGGGTCAGCGCATAGAGGCGGCGGTGGTGTTGCGGCCCGGGGTCGAGGTCGACTCGGAGTCGCTGCGTGACCACGTCCGTAAGACGCTGCGCAGCAGCAAGACCCCGGACCGGTTCGTCTACTGGCCCGAGGTGCCGAGGACCGAGACCGGCAAGCTGGTCCGCCGGCATGTGGTGGACCGCCTGGTCAATCTGAGTGAACCGGCGTCGGAGCCCGCATGACCCGGACGCTGCGCACCAACGGAGGCGACATGGATCTCGACAGCCTGACCACGGTGATCGCCGAACTCCACGAGCACGTGCTGACCATCACCCTCAACCGGCCGGAGCGGATGAACTCGTTCACCAACGTCATGCGGAACGAGTTCCGCGACATCTGGGAGTTTGCCCGCGAGGCCGACGACGTGCATGTCATCGTCTTGCGCGGGGCCGGCGAGCGAGCCTTCTCCACCGGGATGGACACCCGCGAGGGCACCTTCGTCTCCGACAACGTGTTCAGCCGGCGCGACCCCGGAATCGATCTGTCGCCCAAGCAGAACGGCTGCTGGAAGCCGCTGATCAGCGCGGTGCACGGGATGGCTGCCGGCGGTGCGCTGTACTGGCTCAACGAATCCGACATCATCGTGGCGAGTGACGACGCCCAGTTCTTCGACCCTCACGTCTCCTACGGCCTGGTGGCCGCGCTCGAACCCATCGGACTGGCGCACCGCATCCCCATCGGTGAGGTGCTCCGGATGGTCCTGCTGGGCCTGGACGAGCGGATGTCCGCCGAGCGAGCCAGAGAGATCGGGTTCGTCTCCGAGATCGTTGCCCGAGAGGAGCTCTGGACACGGGCCGACGTTCTTGCGCGACGCATCGCCGCCAAACCGCCGGCCGCGATCCAGGGCAGTGTTCGGGCCATCTGGGAATCCCGCGACACGGGGAGGTCGCAAGCACTGGCCACCGGAATGGCCTACACATCACTGGGCAACCCGATCGGCAAGGCGCAGGTGGTCCGGTCCGAGGTCGCCACACGCGATTACGAAGTCAGGTAAGTGCCGCAACGTCATCGACGGCGTCGGCAGGGAGTGAGATGGTCATGCACTACGGGACGGGCGCCGAGCTGGACGAATTCCGCGCCGAGGTCCGTGAGTTCGTTCGCGGCCACGCGCCGGCGATCCCGTCCAAGGCCGGGGTGCGCAGCGCCGAGGACGCCGAGGAGCTGGCGCTGCTCAAGAAGTGGACCCGCGATCTCTTCGATGCGGGTTATCTCGGGGGCGCATGGCCGAGAGAGTACGGCGGTAACGGGGCATCCCATCAGCTCGAGCGAGACGTGGTCGTCGGTGAGGAGATCGCCCGCCATCGTGCGCCCGCACCTGTACAGGGGGCCGCGAACCTGGTGGCGAACGCGCTGCTCGACCATGGGACTGCCGAACAGAAACGCCGCCATCTCGGCGGTATCCGGTCCGGCGAGGTCATCTTCTGTCAGCTCTTCAGCGAACCCGGATCGGGCAGCGACCTCGCCTCCCTGCGGACACGCGCAACGCGCCTCGACGACGGCAGCTTCCGGGTCACGGGCCAGAAGGTCTGGACCACCAACGCGCACTGGGCCGATTACGGATACCTGCTGGCGCGGACCGATCCAGAAGCGCCAAAGCACAAGGGCATCAGCGCATTCCTCATCGACATGTCGCTGCCCGGTGTCGACGTTCGGCCATTGCGGGAGATGACCGGCACAGCCGATTTCAACGAGGTGTTCCTCGACGATGTCGTCGTTCCCGCGGATGCGCTGATCGGGGAGGTCAATCAGGGCTGGCGCATCGCCAACTCCAGTCTCGCGCACGAACGAACCGGAGTGGCGAACAACGCGGTCCGATTGCAGTGCAACATCGACGCGCTCGTCGATCTCGCCGCGGTAGTGCAGCGACACGGCCGGCCGGCAATCGAGGACTCGGCGATTCGAGATCGTCTCGGCGCACTCTCGGCGTCTGTCGGCGCGCTGTCGGCACTGGTCTATGCCGGCCTGAGTCGCGCATCCGCGGGCGATGTGCGGCCCGGTGACGCACCGATGGCCAAGCTCATGTACAGCGAACTCGGGGTCGAGATCGCCGCGTTCGCACTCGACCTCTGCGGCGCCGACGGGGTCTTGATCGACACTGACCCTCACGCCGTCGACAGTGGACGGTGGCAGGACGAATTCCTCTATGCCCGGGCCTACACCATCGCCGGCGGCAGTTCCGAGATCATGCGGAACATGATCGCCGAACGTGGTCTCGGGCTGCCTCGTTGAATTGCTCCCACCCGCGCGGGTGATCGGACGAGCGCGCCATCAATCAGGTTGTCTTAGTTAACTATGTCATATACCTTGAATGGGCGATGCAAACGTCTGACGACGACGCCGCCAACTCCGTGACCGGTCTCGGTTGGGGGCCGGCCGGTCGCGGCGCAGTGATGTGAAAGTGAATGGAGGCGGCATGTCGGGTATCAGGCAGGCGCTACGTCAGCTGTGGTCGGCCACCGATGATGCCCGCATGATCCAGCAGGACGGGCGCTGGTACACGTGGGCGGAAGTGCGATCGTTGGCGGAGCAGATCGACCGCGCACTGATCCGCGTGGGCGCGGTGGAAGGCGCTCGGGTCGGCGTGGTCCTGGCCAACCGGGTGGATTCGATCGCCGCCCTGGTCGCCCTGTTGGGCAATGGACGCACACTCACCACGTTGAACCCGATGCAGCCTATCGTGCGCATCTCCGGAGATCTGGAGATGACACGTCCCGACGTGATACTCGCGCCGGAAGAACTTTGGTGTGCCGACGATTTCACGGCCGTGGTCGTCGAACTGGGCATCGACGGTTTCGCCATCGACGCGGGTGTGGCGCAGCGCGCCTGGCGTGCGGACTCGACGTCGTCGAACGGTGCTGTAACTCCGTCGGCGGCCGATCCCGAGTCCCCCGGTGCCATCGCCATCGAGATGTTCACCTCCGGGACGACCGGACCGCCCAAACGCGTACCGCTGACGTGGCGCCAGCTCGATGCCGCGATGGCGGCGGTGCACGGACACGTCGGCACCCAGCACGGCAAGCGCGAACCCCTCACCGGCAGAGTCGCCTTGGTCACACTGGCCATCGTGCACATCGGTGGGATGTGGGGTGTCCTGCAAGCACTGACCGAAGCGCGACCATTCGTGCTTCTCCCACGATTCACCGTCGAGGGCTGGGCGGGCGCGATCGAGGAACACAAACCACGAATAGCGAGTCTCCCTCCGGCAGCGATGCGCTCGGTCCTCAACGCCGACGTGCCGGCGAAACGACTGGCGAGTCTGCGAGCGGTGACGGCCGGCACCACCTTCGTGAGCCCGGATCTGGCCGACGAGTTCATCGGTCGCTACGGAATACCCGTCCTGATCGTCTACGGCGCCACCGAGTTCTCCGGGGCCGTCGCCGGATGGACCAAGCCCATGCACGCGAAATGGTGGGAACGTAAGCGCGGCAGCGTGGGTCGTGCGTTCCCTGGCGTCAGGTTGCGCGTCGTCGACGACGAGGGGAACACGCTGCCCACCGACGAGACCGGCAGGCTCGAGGTCAGTTCGGGGCAGACCGGGTCGGGTACCGGGGATTGGGTTCGTACCAGCGATCTCGCGCACATCGACCCCGACGGTTTTCTCTACATCGACGGTCGCGCCGACGATGCGATCCTGCGTGGGGGATTCAAGGTGCAGCCCGAGGTGGTGGCCAATGCATTGCGTGCCCATCCCGCCGTCCTCGACGCCTCGGTCTACGGTCGAGCCGACGAGCGACTCGGTCAGGTACCGGTCGCGGTCGTCGAGTTGATCGACGGACAGCATGTCGCCGAGGCCGAGCTGAAGGATCACCTGCGCACCCATCTGACGGCGTACGAAGTGCCGGTGAGCATTCACGCGGTCGAGTCCCTTCCCCGCAGCGTGTCGTTGAAGGTGGACCGCAGACGTCTGCTCGAGCTCGTCGCGGAACTCGAGGCCACCACCGCATGAGTGGGTGTGCGGCCACCGGACCCATCGACCAATCGATGCGACCAGCAACGTAGCGAGGAGAGCGTCATGTCAGCAGTCATCGTCGAAGCCGTTCGCACCCCGGTTGGCCGGAGAAACGGAGCACTGTCGGGGATTCACCCGGCCGAGCTGTCGGCCGGCGTTCTGAGCGCACTTGTCGAGGGGGCCGGGATCGAGCCGGACCTGGTCGATGATGTGATCTGGGGCTGCGTCCAGCAGGTGTCCGAGCAATCGATTGACATCGCGCGGACCGCCGTCCTCAGTGCCGGGTGGCCCGAATCCGTCCCCGGCGTCACGGTGGACCGCCAATGTGGGTCATCGCAGCAGGCCCTCAACTTCGCCGTCGCCAGTGTGGAGGCGGGTCACTACGACGTGGTCGTGGCCGGTGGTGTGGAGTCGATGTCACGGGTGCCGATGGGTTCGTCGACGTCGGTCGGCGCTAGCCCGTTCGGGGAGAGCTACCGGTCCCGGTACGACAACGTCATCCCCAACCAAGGTGTCGGTGCGGAGATGATCGCCGCGAAGTGGGGCTTCAGCCGCACCGATGTCGATGCGTATGCGGCCCGTTCGCATGATCGGGCCGCGGCCGCACAGGACGCGGGACTGCTCGACGACCAGATCATCCCGGTCGCAACACCCGACGGTGTGGTCACCGCGGACGAGGGTATTCGTCGCGGCACCACCGTCGAGACTCTCGGCAAGCTGAAGCCCGTGTTCGACGAGAACGGTGTCATCCACGCGGGTAACGCATCACAGATATCGGACGGCTCCGCCGCTCTTCTGGTGATGAGTGACGATGCCGCCTGGCGCCACGGACTGCGGCCGATCGCCCGGATTCACACGGCGGTCGTCACCG
Organism: Gordonia prachuapensis; assembly: GCF_036350515.1. Taxonomy (NCBI): domain Bacteria; kingdom Bacillati; phylum Actinomycetota; class Actinomycetes; order Mycobacteriales; family Gordoniaceae; genus Gordonia; species Gordonia prachuapensis. Next base: position 20,446 of record NZ_JAZDUE010000007.1, read on the forward strand.
GATCGGACCCGGTGATCATGCTGACCGGCCCGATCCCTGCCACCGAGAAAGCCCTGGCGCGCTCGGGTCTCGGGGTCAACGAGATCGGGGTGTTCGAGGTGAACGAGGCGTTCGCACCGGTGCCGATGGCGTGGCAGCGTGAGATCGGCGCCGATGAGGAGTTGCTGAACCCGAACGGTGGTGCCATCGCGTTCGGCCATCCGTTGGGTGGGTCCGGCGCGCGCATCCTCACCGATCTCATCTTCCATATGCGTCGCAACCAGATCCGGTACGGGCTGCAAACGATGTGCGAGGGCGGCGGGCAGGCCAACGCGACGATTCTGGAACTGCTCGGCGACTGAGCAGGTCTCACCAACCGGGAAGTTGCTTTCGCCGGTTCGGGGTGACCCGGCAACCTGCTCGAGGAATTGACGAAGATTGTGAGGAGACGACATGCATCGTCCCATGGAGGGCGTCCGCATTCTGGAGGTGGCACAGTTCACCTTCGTGCCGGCGGCCGGCGCCGTGCTCGCCGACTGGGGTGCGAGCATCGTCAAGATCGAGCATGCCGAGAAGGGCGATGCGCAGCGGGGATTGGTTCGCGTGCTCGGCTATGACGCGGGTGGATCCTCGTTCTCGCCGATCATGGAGGGTCCCAACCGCGGAAAGCGCAGTGTGGGACTGGCTTTAGAGCGGCCAGAGGCACGTCCCGTGCTCGAGGAACTGGTCCGCAACAGCGACGTGTTCCTCACGAATTTTCTGCCCACTGCCCGTGGCAAGTTGGGGATCACCCTCGAGGACATCCGTGCGATCAATCCCGACATCATCTACGTATCCGGCAGTGGTTTCGGTACCGAGGGTCCCGACGCAGAGAAGGGCGGCTACGACTCCACCGCGTTCTGGGCTCGTGGTGGCAGTGCGTTCGGCACCACACCGGCCGGAGCGGATCGGGTGAGCTTCATGCCCGCAGGCGCCTACGGCGACAACATCGGCGGGATGACCATCGCCGGTGGTATCGCAGCCGCACTGTACGGACGCGCGATGACGGGCGAAACCTCTGAACTCGATGTGTCCCTGCTGGCGGTCGGTGCCTGGGCCACCCAGTTCACCGTGAACATGGCGTTGATGAAAGGCGAGGCGCTGCCCGCGCAGTCGACCACCCGCAGATCGGCTGCGGCCGGAAACCCCCTGACCGGCGCGTATCAGACCGCCGACGGGCGCTGGATCCAACTGTCGATGCTTCAGGCCGGTAGATACTGGCCGGAGTTCTGCCGCGCGATCGGCCACGATGAACTCGTCGATGACGATCGATTCGCTACGGACGCACTGATCACCCAGAACTACGCCGAGGCGATGGAGATATTCGCGCAGATCATCGCAGCGCACCCGTTGGCGCACTGGCGAGCCGCGTTGAAGGACGTCCGCGGGCAGTGGGCGGTGATCCAGGATTCGTGGGAGATCGGCAACGACGAGGCGCTGATCGCCAACGGCCGCATCACCGAAGTGCTCGACGCAGAGGGCAACCCACGCAAACTCGTCGCCAACCCCGTGAAGTTCGACAACGCCGGTGTCGACGTGACACGGGCACCGTCGTTCGCCGAACACACCGACGAAGTACTCCGTGAGCTCGGCTTCGACGACGACCGCCTCATCGCGCTGAAGATCGCCGGCGCGGTCACGTGACGCTGGAACAAGGAACGGAGAAGGCGATGAAGGTCAGCATCGATCTGGACAAATGCGCCGGCCACGCCCGCTGCTTTGCGGCGTCGCCGGACCTGTTCGACCTCGACGACGACGGCTATGCGTTGAACGCGGAGATCGACGTACCGGCTGGTCAGGAGGCGACCGCCCTCGAGGCGGTCGCGGCGTGCCCCGAACGCGCCATCGAGAGTCATTGAGCCGCATGCAAGTTCCGACGATCAACGACCACCGACGGCACGCAGCGGGCCCGTTGAGCGGTCTGCGAGTGGTCGAGTTCCTCGGACTCGGACCGGCCCCGTTCGGCTGTATGCTCCTCGCCGACTTCGGTGCCGAGATCGTCTCGCTGCGGCGCCCGGGTTCGGCCCTGCCCGCGCTGGTGCGCAATCGCGACACCGTGGAGGTCGACCTCAAGGACGAGGACGCGCGGGAGTGGGTCCGTGACATCATCGCATCCGCCGACGTCCTGGTCGAGGGATACCGGCCCGGCGTGATGGAACGCCTCGGGCTCGGTCCGGATGATGTCCACGCGCACGAGTCGGGTCTGATCTACGCCCGGATGACCGGGTGGGGGCAGACCGGACCGTTGGCGCACACCGCGGGCCACGACCTGAACTACATCGCCGTCACCGGTGCGCTGCATCTCGCTACCAGGGCCGGCGAGACGCCGGTCCCACCGGCAAACCTGCTCGGTGACTTCGGTGGCGGCGCAATGTATCTCGTCACTTCGATACTGGCCGCGCTGCACGCGCGCGGCCGGACCGGGCAGGGGGCGGTACTCGATGTCGCCATCGTCGACGGGACCACCTACCTGACGTCGATGCAACACGAATATCGCGCCGACGGCCGATGGTCGGACGCCGCCGGAACCAACCGCCTCGACACGGGCGCGCCGTACTACGACGTGTACCCGTGCGCCGACGGGCGGTTCGTGGCGATCGGAGCGCTGGAGGAACCGTTCTTCCTCGCGCTGCTCGACGTACTCGACCTCGATCCAGCACTGGCCGAAGGCCGCGAGAATCCGGCCAAGTGGCCCAGGTTGCGCGCGGCGATCGGTGCCGCGGTGCGCACGCGGACGCGTGACGAATGGGCCCGACGGGCCGAGTGCAGTGACGCATGCCTGTCGCCGGTGCTCGATTTGTCGGAGGCGCCGCGGCACTCGCAGGTCGCCGATCGCGACGTGCTGCTCGCCGCAGACGGTGCGGGCCACTGGACTCCGCGTCTCCCGGGCGGATACGCCGAGACTCCGCCGCGGGTCAGCGATCTGCTGCAGAGTTGGCAGGTGAGGATTCCATCACCCGAACACGTGGGTGAGAGTCCGTCGAGGACAGGAGAATGATGTCAAGCCGTGACGCAGTGATCGTCGAGGCGGTCCGTACCCCCATCGGCAAGCGACGTGGATCGCTCGCCGAAGTCCACGCGGTGGACCTGTCGGCGGTGGTACTCAACGCAATCGTTACCCGTACCGGTATCGATCCCGGCCACATCGATGACGTCATGTGGGGCTGTGTGACCCAGCTCGGTGATCAATCGAGCAACGTCGGACGATTCGCGGTGCTCGCGGCCGGGTGGCCGGATCATGTCCCCGCCGTGACGATCAACCGCGCATGCGGATCGAGTCAGCAGGCCATCGAGTCAGCGGCGCACGCGGTGATCGCGGGTGCCTACGACATGGTGGTGGCCGGCGGTGTCGAGACGATGTCGCGCGTTCCGCTCGGGGCGACCCGGCAGTCCGGATTCGCCTACGGGCAGACCGTTCTGGATCGTTACGGAGTCGACGGCCTGGACCAGGGTTCGGGTGCGGAGATGATCGCGCAGAAGTGGGGGCTGTCGCGGCGCCGGCTCGACGAGTACGCGTCACGGTCTCACGAATTGGCCGCAGCCGCGATCGATCGGGGCGCATTCGATGCCCAAGTCGTCGGGGTCGACGTGGCTGAGGGGGCATTCACCGTGGACGAAGGTCTCCGGCGGGGCACCACCCCGGAGAAACTCGCCGCCCTGACGCCATCGTTCCGCGAGGACGGGGTGATTCACGCCGGCAATGCCTCGCAGATCTCCGATGGCGCGGCAGGAGTGCTGATCATGACCGCCGCGCGCGCCCATGAACTCGGCCTGCGTCCGATCGCACGTATCGTGGCCGGGTCGGTGGTCGGGGACGACCCGGTCATGATGCTCACCGGCCCGATCCCGGCCACCCAGAAGCTTCTCGCGCGGACCGGCCTGTCGATCGACGACATCGGTGTGTTCGAGATCAACGAGGCATTCGCCCCGGTTCCGCTGGCATGGCAGATCGAAGTGGGTGCCGACGCCGACCGGCTGAATCCGCTGGGCGGGGCGATCGCGGTCGGACACCCGCTCGGTGCCTCCGGCGCAATCCTGACCACACGGTTGATCCATCACATGCGCGACAACGACATCCGCTACGGACTGCAGTCGATGTGTGAGGGCGGCGGCACCGCGAATGCCACCCTCTACGAGCTGATCAACTGACCGTCCGAGCCGCCGAGAAGGAGATCGACAGTGACACAGAGCTTCTACGACGCAGATCACGAGGCGTTCCGCGAGGTCGTCGGAGACTTCGTCGCTCGTGACGTGGTGCCGAATCTCGACACCTGGGAGGAGAACCGGGAAACCGGCAGGGAGGTGTGGAAGTCCGCGGGCGCGCTGGGAATCCTCGGACTGCGATTCCCCGAGGAGTTCGGCGGCGGCGGTGCTGTCGACTACCGGTTCCGATGTGTGGTGCAAGAGGAGCTGGCCCGCGTCGGCGCAGCCGCACTCGCCTCGGGCTTCTCGATCAACGAGGACATCGTCGGCTCCTACCTCACCGAACTGGGCACAGACGAGCAGAAGCGGGAGTGGCTGCCCGGGATGTCGCAGGGCGATGTGGTCGCCTCGATCGCCATGTCCGAACCGGCCGCCGGCAGCGATCTGCGCGGGATGAAGACCACTGCAGTCCGCGACGGTGACGAGTGGGTCATCAACGGGGCCAAGACTTTCATCACCAGCGGGTACTCGTCGGATGTGGTCCTGACGGCAGCGCGGACCGGGGAAAAGGACGGCAGACCGCGGCTCTCGCTGATCCTGGTACCGACCACCACGCCCGGCTTCACCCGCGGCCGGAAACTGCGCAAACTCGGGTTGCACGCGCAGGACACCGCCGAGATCGCCTTCACCGACGTCCGAGTTCCGGCGAGCAACCTCGTCGGTGAGGAGGGACGCGGCTTCCATCACCTCACCGCGCAACTCCCGCTGGAGCGGCTCTCCATCGCCTGGCGGGCCCTCACCGCCGCGGAGGCCGCGCTCGACTGGACGGTCCGGTACACGAGCGAGCGCAAGGCTTTCGGGACCCGGATCATCGATTTCCAGAACACTCGGTTCCGGCTCGCGGAGATGACCACCGAGGTCGAGATCACCAGGGCTTTTCTCGAACAAGGTATCCGGGCACTCAACGATGGCGATTTCGACGCGACTCTCGGAGCCAAGGCAAAGTGGTGGACCACCGAGCTGCAGAATCGCATCATCAACGATTGTCTGCAGATGCACGGGGGTTACGGGTACATGGACGAGTACCCGATCTCACGTGCCTATGCCGACGCCCGGGTGCAGACGATCGTGGGGGGTACCACCGAGATCATGAAGGAGATCATCGGACGTGATCTCGCCGGCCGATACCCGAGCTGAGGTCGGCGCACGGGTACAACGGCCGGTGGGTGCGGTGCGGCAGAGTTCGCCGGCCGCATCTCAACCGAGGGTGGTGTGCGGGGGTCGCGACTCGTCGGTCAGCTCCTGGCTCGCCGCCCAGCTGGCGAGAAGGGTGAATTTCTCGCTGGTCGCGGTTCCTGCCGCAGCCGTGTAGGTGGTGATCGACAGCCCCGGCTCGCCGGGAACCTCGAGGACGTCGTAGTCCGCCTCGAGGTCTCCGACCTCGGGGTGATGAAACACCTTCCGGCCCGAGCGGTGTTCGTGGACATCCTGATCCGCCCAGTGACGGCGGAAGCTCGGACTCAGCGTCGACAGCTCACCGATGAGCGCTGTCAGGTCGGTCGACAACGGATCGCGCCCGACCGCGAAGCGCAGCATCGCCGCGTTGAGACTGCAGGCGAGTTCCCAATCGTCGTAGAACGTCTGCGCCCGCGGGTCGAGGAAGGTGAACCTGGCGATGTTCGGACGATCGCTCTCGAACATCTGGACGAACATCGCCCGACCGAGGACGTTCGCGCCGACGATGTCCTGTCGTGTGTCGTAGGCGATCGCCGGTACCGCCATGCTGTCCAGCATCCGCTGGAGCGATTCGCGCAGCGGCTGCGACGTGTGCGCGGTCGGTGCCACGACCGAGCGGGTGGGCCGCGCGAGATCGAACAGGTGAGCCCGCTCGATGTCGTCGAGCGCAAGCGCGCGGGCGATGGCCCCGAGGACGCTGTCGGAGGCGCTCGCGATCTTCCCGCGTTCGAGCTTGGTGTAGTAGTCGGTGCTCACGCCGGCGAGCATGGCGACCTCTTCCCGCCGCAGCCCGGGCACGCGGCGCTCCCCGCCGCCGGCGGTGATGCCCGCCTGCTCCGGCGTCACGTTGGCCCGCCGAGAGATCAGAAAGTCCCTGATCTCGTCTTTCATATCCACCCTCCCAGGATAGAGCTGCCGAGCACGTCCGAGCGTGTGCTCCCGGCGTTACTCCAGTGTGAGCAGCACCTTGGTGGCGCGGCGTTCGTCCATCGCCCGGTAGCCCTCGGCTGCCTCCTCGAGGGGCAGGGTGAGGTCGAAGACCTTGCCGGGATCGATCGCGCCGTTCCAGATGAGATCGATGAGGTCCGGTAGGAATCGCCGTACCGGGGCGGGTCCGCCGAGGGTGTGAATGCCGGCGAAGAAGAGCTCGATGCCCGGAATCTGCACGTCGTAGTTCACCCCGACGTACCCGAGGTGCCCTCCGCCGCGTGTCGCGCCGACGGCCTGCATGAACGATTCCTGGGTGCCGACCGCCTCGATCACGCTGTGCGCACCGAGCCCGTTGGTCAGGTCCTTGATCCTCTGGACACCGGCGTCTCCGCGCTCTTCGACGATGTCGGTGGCGCCGTAGTACCGGGCCAACTCCTGACGCTGCGGATGGCGTGACATGGCGATGATGCGCTCGGCGCCGAGTTGCCTGGCGGCGAGAACGGCCATCAGTCCGACTGCCCCGTCGCCGACGACGGCAACCGTCTTACCCGGGCCCGCCTCGGCGCCGACCGCGGCGTACCAGCCGGTACCGAGGACATCGGACGCTGCCAGCAGCGCCGGGATCTGTTCGGGGGAGGGCTCACCAGGCGTCTTGACGAGGGTGCCGTCGGCGTAGGGGATACGCGCCTTCTCGGCCTGCGTGCCGATGGTCTGCGCAACGAACTCCGCGTGTACGCATTTGGACTGGAAACCTGCCTGGCAGATCTCGCAGGTGTTGTCCGAGATCACGAACGAGCCCACGACGAAGTCGCCGGGCGCGACGTTGGTGACCTCGCTGCCGATCTCTTCGACGACGCCGACGTACTCATGACCCATCACCTGGTGATCGGCGGGTTCGATGCCCCGGTAAGGCCACAGGTCGGAGCCGCAGATGCAGGTCGCAGTCAGTCTGATGACGGCGTCGGTGGGTTCGATGATGGTCGGGTCAGCTCGGTCCTCGACGCGAACGTCGCCGGCGGTGTGCATGATCACTCCGCGCACTGGGAGCCTCCTTGTCGTCGTCTCTCAGCTGTCGTACGGCGGTGGTGGCGCGGCCCCGGTATCTGGCCGCTCATACATAGGCAACCGCGCATCGGACGCCTGTGGGAGGGTCTGTTGTGCCCCCTCACCGAAGCTGACACGGATGCCCTCTCGGTGATCTAGTGGCTCTCGTTCACCACCGATCAGAGGAAGTCCCCGGCCGACATGACCACAACACAACTGTCCGAAACCACCCGTGGCCGAAGTCGGCTGCCCGGCATCGTCTATGTGCTCGCAGCGGGTGTATTCCTCATGGGAACAACCGAGTTCGTCGTGGCCGGAATACTGCCCGAGATCGCAACGGACCTGGACATCACGGTCGCCGACGCGGGCCTGATGGTCACCGTCTTCGCCGTCGGCATGATCGTGGGAACACCGCTCATGGCCGTCGCCACCTTGCGGCTGCGCAGACGCGTGACACTCGCACTCGCGTTGGTCGTGTTCGCGATCGGTCACGTCATCGTCGCGGTGTCATCGAGCTTTCCGGTCATCTTGGGTGCGAGATTCCTCACCGCCCTCAGCACGGGCGGGTTCTGGGCTGTCGCCGCCGTTGTCGCTGCCCGGGCGGCCTGCGCCGGCGCCAGCTCGCGCGCGCTGGGCATCGTGCTGGGCGGTGGCATGCTCGCCAACGTGATCGGCGTGCCACTGGGGGCTTTCGCCGGCCAGACAATCGGCTGGCGCGGACCCTTCTGGGCACTGACTTTTCTCGCGCTGGTCGGTGCCGTGGTGATCTACCGGCTGACGCCAGACGATTCCTCGGACGATCCGGCGCCGTCCATTCGCCGAGAGCTGACCAGTCTGCGCGACGTTCGTGTGTGGCTGGTGCTGGCCGGGTGCGTGGCGGTGTGCGGCTCGTCGCTTGCCGTGTACACGTTCATCGCGCCACTGTTGACCGACAACACCGGATTGTCCAGTGCAGTAGTTCCTCTGGTGCTGATGGTCTATGGTGCCGGGGCGCTGATCGGCTCCAATCTCGGTGGTCGACTGGGCGCTCGACGTCCCTACGGCGTGCTCTTCGCCGCGGCGATCATGACCTTTCTGGTGCTGGTCTTGCTGGGCTTGCTGTCGCACCACGCGATCGTCACGGTCGCCCTCATCGGTTTCCTCGGTCTCTTCGGGATGTCGACCAATCCAGTGCTGATCGGCAAGGCCGTCCGGTATGCCGACCAAGCCCCGACACTTGCTTCGGCGCTGTGCACCTCGGCGTTCAACGTCGGCACCGCCCTGGGGTCCTGGATGGCGGCGGGCGCGCTCGATTCGGCATGGGGCCCGACCGGGCCCGTGGTGGTCGGTGCCGCGGTCGCCGCGTTTTATCTGATTCCGCTCGTCCTGTTATTGATGCGTGACCGGGCGGACAGTCGCGCATCAACTGTCAGATGAGCGCCTCCGGCCCAGAAGCGCATCCACCGCAGGCCGAGTCGCGCTCACCCACTCGGCGTATGCCGCCGGATCATCATGGGCCGAGTCGATCAGGTACAAACCCCGCCCGGGAACTGTTCCGCCGATCTCGGTGAGCACCGGCCTCAACGAGAGTTCGGGAGCGAGGGAGTGTGCGGCGCTGCCACCGAGCATCAGTGGGATGGCAACGCCGGACAACCCGTTTCCGCCGGCAAACCGGTCCAGGAACACCTTGAGCAGCCCTGTGTAGGTGGCCTTGAACGTGGGGCTGGCGAACACGACGAGGTCCGACGCCCCGACCTGTTCGACCAGGTGGTTGACATCGGCGTCGGACCAATCGAGGACGGCGCTACCGAGGGTGGCCAGGTCGACCACCAGGTCGGGCTCCCGGCCGGTGAGTTCTCGTGCCACATGTGTCGCAGCGGAGAGGGTCCGGCTGGCCGGCTTGGGGTTGCCGACCACAACGGCAGTGGTAATGGACATCGGTGCGGACTCCTCGGGTTGGGTTGCTGGGACCTGGGACTCACAGCAGAGGTCGCCGACGGTGATTCTCTACTGTGAGCCTCCCAACGCCCCGACACAACCCTCAGGCGTCTCGCGCGACTTCCGTCTCTTCCGTCAGGAACCACGACAGATCTGCGATGAACTCCTCCTCGTGCTCACGGAGCGCATCGGCCTGCGGCGACGCGAACGCGCGCGCCACGTCACCAACGGACGCGAAATACAATTCCGCGAGACCGTCATAGGGCCACTCGGTCCGATGCGCGATGGCCGGACTCTGGAAGTAGCGAAGCACGCCGGGCATCTGCCATACGAAGGCCGGGTGTTCCACCTGCCACTTCTGCAGGAACTCGTCGCGCCCGATGTCCGGTCGGGCCTTGATCAACGCGACAACCTTCACCGACATGGTTCTCCTCTCACGTGTTCGCGGTCGCGCCGGCCATCAGACGGGCTGGGCCGGTGACCAGTCGGCGTAGTCGACGTAGCCGCGGTCGCCGCCGGTGTAGAACGTCGACTCGTCGGGCTCGGTGAGTTCGAGGTCGTCGCGCAGGCGGCGGACGAGATCGGGATTCGAGATGAAGTATCGGCCGAAGCTGACGAGGTCCGCACCGCGTGCGATCGAATCCTTGGCCGCCTCGAGGTTGGCGTACCGAGTGCTTCCGACAGTCGCGGGATTGACGATCAACGGACCCGACCACTTGCGCCGGATCAGCTCTGCAACCTCCGGTGTCGCGGTTTCGAGAGTGTGCAGGTAGGCGAGACCGAGCGGGTTCAGGGCATCGATGAGTGCGGAATAGAGGGCGGCCGGATCGCTCTCGTGCATGTCGTGGAAGCGGCCCCCGGGGGAGATCCGCAGCCCGACACGTTCGGACCCGATGGCATCGCTCACCGCGGTGGCGACCTCGGCGGCGAACCTGACCCGGTTCTCGGCTGAGCCACCGTACTCGTCGGCGCGCTGATTGCTGTTGTCCGACAGAAACTGTTGGATCAGGTAGCCGTTAGCGCCGTGGAGTTCGACCCCGTCGAACCCGGCCGCGATCGCGCGTTCGGCGGCGCGCACGAACACCTCGACCTGTTCGCGGATCTGCTCCTGTGTCATCTCGATCGGGGTCACGAAGGCCAGACGCCCGCCCGAGTTGAAAATGGTGCCCTGTGCAGCAATGGCGGATGCGCCCAGCGGCTGCATCCCGTTGATCTCGGGGTGGCCGATGCGTCCCCCATGCATGAGCTGGGCGAACACCTTGCCGCCATTGTCGTGCACGGCGGCAGTGATCGGCTTCCACGCCTCCACATGCTCGTCTCGGTACATGCCCGGGATGTTCGGTTCGGACTGCCCCTGGCGCGACGGTGAGAGTCCCTCACTCACGATCAGACCGGCGGTGGCGCGCTGGGCGTAGTAGTCGGCGGCGGACGGCGACGGGACGCCGTCGGCGCTTGCCCGCACTCGTGTCATCGGCGCCATGACGACGCGGTTGGCCAATGGCAATCTGCCCAGTTCATAGGTTTCGAACAGCACGGTGGTTGCTTCTCCTCACGACCGCGATGGATGCGGGTGTCGACGAATCTGCACGCAGCAGGGCAACGGCCCTAGGAAAACGTACGTGCGTTCGTTAGTATCGTGATGAGGGTCCGATGTGTCAACGGTCACGTCTGAGCCCCGCAGATGACGCAGCAAACGTGGGAGATGAGAGTTATGCACACCATCGCGCCGGACGCCGTCGACACCGATGCCGTCGACGTGGAGAGCGCGGCCATCCGCGAGTTGGTGAACGATCTCATCGATCGTCACTCGCCGCCGGAGGTGACCGCCCGCCTGGATCGCGAGCGGGCGTTCAACACGGCACTGCACGAGGCGCTGGCCGACGCCGGTTTGATCGGTCTCGGCAATGACGCCGCCACCTCGACGCCGCCCGACCCAAGGCTCGAGGTCGCTGTACTCGAAGAACTCGGCGCGGGACCGACCTCGATGGCGGTGTGCCTGGTTGTGCAGTACATGGGCGTCGGTCTTCTGGCACAGTATGCCGACGAGGCGCAGCGGGCGGAGGTCTTGGCCCCGCTCGTCGGCGGCCGGGGGCGCGTGGCGTTTGCGCTCAGTGAGCCCGACGGCGGCACAGATGTCGCCGCTGCCATGCGTACCCGTGCGACTCGACGCGCCGACGGGACCTGGTCGGTGAGTGGTACCAAGACCTGGATCTCGGGTCCGCTGGTCGCCGACAATCTCATTCTGCTCGCCCGAACCTCGGAGCCGACCCGCAGCAGCATCGACGGCATCACGATGTTTCTCGTTCCGCGGGATTCCGACAGGCTGCGGATCACCGAACTCGACACCTTCGCCGTACACGGCCTCGACACGTGCACGGTCGAACTCGATGAGGTGGCGTTGCCGTCGCACGCTGTGCTGGGTGAGGTCGGGATGGGCTTCCGGCAGGTGCTCTCGACCCTCAACGGCGAACGGCTCAACGCCGCGGCCGTCGCGCTCGGGATCGCCAGGGGAGCGATGGCGGTTGCGACCAAATATGCCAAGGAACGCAACGCATTCCGGCGTCCCATCGCTTCCTTTCAGGCGTTGCAGGTACGCTTGGTCGACAGTGCAATCCAGATCGAGAGCGCTCGCGCTCTACTGGATCGCGCGGCAACCGCTGCAGCGCAGGGGCGGCGCGCAGACACCCTCAGTGCGATGGCGAAGGTGGCGGCGTCGGAAGCCGCAGTTTCCGCCACCGACACCGGCATGCGGGTGATGGCGGGCGCGGGGTTCAGTACCGAGTTCCCGATGGAACGGCTGTTCCGCGACGCGCGTCTGTACACCTTCGCACCACTGACCAACGAGATGCTCCGTAACTATCTCGCCGAGAACCACCTGGGCCTCCCGCGGTCCTTCTAGTCGCCTGAATCGAGGCGACGAAACATCAAGTCATCGAACACCTATCGAGAAGGAGAAGGCACATGACAACGACGTCCAAGCGTCACCAGCTGCTCATCGACGGCAAGTGGGTGGACGCACTCGACGGCGCGACGATCGCCACGGTGAACCCGTCGACCGGTGAGACCATCGCGGATCTGGCGGCAGCGACGGACACCGATGTCGACCTCGCGGTCGACGCAGCGCGCCGCGCCTTCGACTCCGGCCCGTGGCGTCGGATGCCGGCCGAGGAGCGCGCCCGGATCATGCACCGTTTCGCCGACCTCATCGAGGCCAATGCCGACGAGATCGCGCTGATCGACACCACCGACTGTGGGAAGCCGTTCGCCTTCATCCGCGACGTCGATCTGCCCAACATGGCCGACCTGGTCCGCTACATGGCCGGGTGGGCAACCAAGTTGGAGGGGCGCACGATCCCGCTGTCGCGTCAGCAGCCCAACGACTTCCTGTCCTACACCCGGCGTCAGCCGGTGGGCGTTGTCGCGCAGGTCATCCCCTGGAACGGTGCGGCCCTGGCGGCGACGTGGAAGCTCGCACCGGCACTGGCGGCGGGTTGCACCGTGGTTCTCAAACCGGCCGAACTGGCCTCACTGGCCCCCATTCGGCTGGCCGAGCTCGCGATGGAGGCGGGCTTCCCTGATGGGGTCGTCAACGTGGTGACGGGCACGGGCGCCGATGCTGGCGCACCGCTGGTCGGGCACTCGCGGGTCGACAAGGTGGCCTTCACCGGTTCGGTGGAAACCGGAAAGCGCATCGTGTCCGCGGCGGCAACGAATCTGACCAAGATGACGCTGGAACTCGGCGGCAAATCCCCGGTGGTGATCTACGACGACGCGGACCTCGACAAGGCGGTGGACGGCGCGCTGGGAGCAGTGCTCTATGCCCAGGGCGAGGCGTGCACGGCCGGTTCCCGGATGTATGTGCAGCGAAGCATCGTCGAAGAAGTCCAGGAACGCATCGTGGCCGCTGTTCCGAAGATCGCCATCGGCGACAGCTCGCAGCGTGATGTGCTCGTCGGCCCGATGATCTCCGACCAGCAGCGGTCAAAGGTGGTGTCGTTTGTCGACGGTGCGCTTGAGCAGGGCGCCGATGTGCTCGTGGGCGGAGCGACGGTCCGTGAACCCGGCTACTTCCTCGAACCCACTGTGTTGCGCGGTGTCACCGACACGATGACGGTGGCGCGCGACGAGATCTTCGGTCCGGTCGTGTCGGTCATGCCCTTCGACGACGAGGCCGAGGTCATCGCGCGCGCCAACAACACGACCTTCGGACTGGCCGCCGGTGTCTGGACGTCGAATGTCGGACGGGCACACCGCTATGCCGAGGCCGTCAACGCCGGTGCGGTGTGGATCAACTGTTACAACGTCTTCGACGCCGCGCTTCCGTTCGGCGGATTCAAGCACTCGGGATGGGGCAAGGAGATGGGTGGCGAAGCTCTCGACAGCTACCTGCAGAGCAAGGCGATCACGGTGTCGATGGCCTGACCCCTCGTTGCGCCGGTGCGGGTGGAGCTCCCAGGAAGGAGTGCTCCACCCGCGCCGGTTTCAGGCGATCGGATGTCCTCCGCGTGGCACCAGGGGGTGTCGGCCCAGCCGCGCTCCCGTGGTCTCAGAGAACCAGTGCAGCTGCTCGGGGTCAGGAGCGAGGTGGATGACATCCCCCTTGGACGGAGTCGGCTGTCCGGTGAGCCGGACGGTGAGCGGGTGCCGGTGCGTGTCCCGCCCGAGCGCACCGTAGACGTACTCGTCCGCGCCCAGTTCCTCGACCACCTCGACCGCTACCGGCGTGCCTCCCGAACCGACCCGCCACGCCTCCGGTCGGATGCCGATCGTGACCTGTGGTTGGGTGAGCTGGTCGGTGACCGCCCGCGGAACGGGCACCTCGATGTCGCCGAGGTGTGCGGTGCCGCCACTCACCTCGACAGTGAGCAGGTTCATCGCCGGTGAGCCGATGAATCCGGCGACAAAGACATTGGCGGGGGTCTCATAGAGCACCTTGGGGCTCGCGCACTGTTGCAGGACGCCGGCTTTCAGGATGGCGACCCGGTCTCCCATCGTCATTGCCTCGACCTGATCGTGTGTGACATAGACGGTGGTGGTGCCGAGCCGTCGTTGCAACTGAGCGATCTGCGTACGGGTCTGCACGCGGAGCTTGGCGTCGAGGTTGGACAGCGGCTCGTCCATCAGGAACACCTGCGGCTCACGGACGATGGCACGGCCCATCGCGACGCGCTGGCGTTGCCCACCCGAGAGTGCTTTGGGCTTGCGGTCGAGATACTCGGTCAGGTCGAGGATCTTCGCGGCCTCCGCGACGCGCTCCTGGATGTCGCGTTTGTGGTGTCCGGACATCTTGAGCGCGAAGCCCATGTTCTGGGCGACTGTCATGTGGGGGTAGAGGGCGTAGTTCTGAAAGACCATCGCGACGTCGCGTTCCTTGGGCGGGATGGTCGTCACGTCACGGTCCCCGATGCGGATGGCGCCGTAGTCGACGTCTTCGAGACCGGCGAGCATGCGGAGAGATGTGGATTTGCCGCAGCCGGAGGGGCCGACGAGGACGAGGAACTCACCGTCTTCGACTTCCAGCTCGAGGTTGTCGACGGCCGCTTTATCGGTACCGGGGAAGAGTTTGGTCGCTTTGTCGAAGGTCACGGGGGCCATGTCGGAGTGCTCCTGAGGGTGGGGATGGCGGGCAGGTCGTCAGTACAAACGGTGCGCGGCTTGAGAGGGTGCGCCGGCGAGGAATTGCGGAGCCGGCAGGCCTTGAGCGCGGGCCGAACGGGTGATCGCCTGGGACACGGCATCACTCGTGCCCGCCGGGATGAGCGCGATGGCGGAGCCACCGAAGCCGCCGCCGGTCATTCGTGCACCCAAGGCTCCGGCGTCGAGTGCCCCGGCGACCGCGTTGTCGAGTTCGGGGCAACTGACCTCGTAGTCGGTGCGCAGTGATTCACCCGATCGGATCAGCTCCTCGCCGATGTCGGCGACGGCGCCGGCGCGAAGTTTGGTGACGACGGCATCCACGCGACGAATCTCGGTGAGGACGTGTCGCATTCGCGGCACCGCCGCGGGTTGGTTGGCGCCGAGCGCGTGGAGTATCGCCTCCACGTCGGGTTCGTCGCGGAGCAATCGCGGGCCGATCCGCCTGCTGATTCGCTCCACGCTGGCGCGTCGCCGACCGTACTCACCGTCGGCGAGTCGGTGTGGGGCGTTGGTGTTGATGACCAGGAGTTCGAGCCCGGCCGCGGTGAAGTCGAGCGGGATCTGCTCGGCCGTGAAGTCTGTGCAGTCGAGATGCAGTGCGTGGCCGGTGCGGGCGCGCAGCGCAGCGGACTGGTCCATGCCGCCGGTTTGTGCGCCGACGACGATGTTTTCCGCGGCGACGCAGTCGCGGGCGAGGCGGCTGCGGCCGTGGTCGTCTGTGGGCGCGCCGAGTAGTTCGGCAACGGCCAGCGCAAGAGCGCATTCCAGTGCGGCGGAACTCGACAGCCCGGAGCCGCGCGGCACGCTGGAGTGCACGGCGATGTCCATGCCCGGTACGTGCGCGAGGGTCTCGTGATACGCGATCGCCCAAAGGACCCCGGCCGGGTATGCGGCCCATCCGCGGGGATCGCCGGGACCGACCTCGCCGACCTTGCCGGTCCAGGCGCGGGTGGTGGCCGAGGAGATGCAGCGAACCACGTCGTCGTCGCGCAATCGCACGGCGACCACGGTGCCGTGGGGCAACGCAAACGGCAGCACTCTCCCGCCCACGTAGTCGATGTGCTCGCCGATCAGGTTCACCCGACCGGGGGCGAACCACACGCCGTCCGGGTCCTTGCCGAAACGGTCGGCAAAGAGCAGGGTGACCTCATCGGCGAGTTGCTGCTCGGCGATCGGCTCCAGCCAATCGGCGATGACCTCGGATCCCGCGGTCATGGTGCCACCGCATTCAGTCGATCGGCGATCTCCTCGGGAGTCGTGTCGTTGACCCAGGCGCCCATCGCCGACTCGGAACCGGCCAGGAACTTCATTCGGCCCGGCGAGCGCATCAGCGAGAACAGCTGTAGGTGCAGCCGTCCGTGGTGGCGGTCCTGCCCGACCGGGGCTTGGTGCCATGCTGCGATGTAGGGGGTTTCGTCGACGCCCTCGAAGAAGCGGTCGACGCGACCGAGCAGGTCGAGATACACCGCCGCGAGTTCGGCCCGTTCGGCATCGGTGAGCGCGGGGAAGTCGGGAACGTGACGGTTCGGAACGAGTTGCACCTCCAGCGGCCAGCGCGCCGCGGCGGGGACGAATGCGGTCCAATGCTCACCGGTTGCCACGATGCGCCGTCCGGAGCGGCGCTCTGCGGCGAGATTGTCGGCGAGCAGGTTGCCGCCGGTGGCGGCGTGGTGGGCGCGTGCCTGACGGATCAAGGACTGGGTGCGTGGTGGGAGATAGGGATAGGCGTAGATCTGCCCATGAGGATGCGTCAGCGTGACACCGATCTCCTTGCCGCGGTTCTCGAAGCAGAACACCTGCTCGATGCCGGCCATGCGGGACAGTTCGGCGGTGCGGTCGGCCCAGGCCTCGATCACGGTGCGCACACGGGGCAGATCGAGCGTAGCGAAGCTGGCGTCGGGGTCGCTGGTGAAGCACACGACCTCGCAGCGACCGGTGCCGG
Source organism: Gordonia prachuapensis (assembly GCF_036350515.1). NCBI lineage: Bacteria > Bacillati > Actinomycetota > Actinomycetes > Mycobacteriales > Gordoniaceae > Gordonia > Gordonia prachuapensis. Next base: position 37,313 of record NZ_JAZDUE010000007.1, read on the forward strand.
GCGTCAACGGCCACAGAGGCTCACCGTCCACGCTCGTCGCCGGTGGGTATCGTTCGGCCAGCCGCGACAGTGACGGGAACCGGTTCTCGAAGACCACGACGTCGTAGTCGTCGGCCGGGATCTCTGTGGCGGGCCGGCCCGGTTGAGTGGGCGCGAGCGGAGACAGATCGGGCGGCGGGAGGAACGTGCGCTCCATCCGGGCGGCGGCGATGGTCACCCACTCCCCGCTGAGTACGTCATAGCGCAGTTGCGATTCCGACGACGCCGGGGCGAGCGGGCGGGTGTCGACGAGCGCGCGGGTGCGTTCGCCGGAGACGTACGGCGGGGAGTCGTCGTAGTAGATCAACTCACGGCCGTCGGCCAGCGTGGTCGCTGTCTTCCGCACTCGTGCGGCGACGGATACGGACGAGTCATGCACGGTCATCGGTGCCTTCCTTGACGGCGGAGGACGCGACGGAGTGTTCGAGTCCGTCGGGGGCGGACCCGGCCGCGTCCGGCGCAACGATCAGGTCGTGCACGTTGTCGGCGAGGATCTCGCGGGCGCTGTCGTCGAGACCGGAGTCGGTCACGAGGACGTCCACGTCCGACAGTCGGAGCGTGCTGGCCAGCGCGGTGACGCCCCACTTGGTGTGATCGGCGAGCACGACCACCCGGCGTGACGCGGCGACCATCGCCTGATTCGCCTGAGCCTCCAGTAGATTCGGACATGTCAGTCCGGCGTTGACGTGCACGCCGTGGGTACCCAGGAACAGAACGTCGAGGTGAAGCCGCTCTAGGGTGACCACGGTCAGCGGGCCGACCAGGGCCATGGAGGGGGTCCGCTGCCCCCCGGTGAGGAGGATCGTCTGGTCGTCACGGCCGCGATCGTTGAAGATGTCGGCGACCGGCAGCGAGTTGGTGACGACGGTCAGCCCAGGTACATCGAGCAGTTCGCTCGCGAACGTGTGGGTCGTGGTGCCACCGGAGATGCCGATGCAGGTGTCGGGCCGCACGAGCGTGGCGGCAGTCTTGGCGATCGCGCGCTTGGCGTCCAGGGCCCGGGTCGACTTGGCGTAGAAACCGGGCTCGTCCTTGCTCGTCGCGCGCGGCAGCGTGACTCCGCCGTGCACTCTCTCGACGAGGCCGCGATCCTCGAGGTCCTTGAGATCGCGCCGAATCGTCATGTCCGACACGCCCAGTGCCGCGCAGAGTCCGGCGACCTTCACCGCGCCGTGCGCGGCGACCTGCGCGAGGATCTCGTCCTGTCGTTGCCGAGCCAACATCACCGGTGCTCTCCTTCGTTGTTGCTGCCACGCCGCCACGCTTGTGGCCGCCATCACAGTGTTGCACACCCTCGAACAGAAGCAAACCAAAATAAACAGAATCAGCCGTCTGCACTGCCGTTCACGGCTTGACAGGCGAGCGATCGGTGTGGTCCTGTTATCTGCATCACATGCTCTTACCTGGCTTGATTCAGATATGGCGGAAAATGTTCGATATTGGGGATTCAATCGTCTCTCTTCGGATTGCGGTGTCCACTGCCCCCCTCGCAGTTCATGGCGCCGTCACCGGCGACCCGGCAAGTCCGAACCCCGTCAGCCGTTGAAGGAGACCGACATCATGACCGAATCTGCGGCAACTCGCCGTCCGGCACGGAATCGTCCCAGGCGGGATGACACCCGGCTGGCCGTGCTGTTCATCGCGCCGGCCGCGACGGGCTTCGGTGTGTTCATCTTCTGGCCGCTTATCCGGGGAATCCAGTTCAGTTTCACCGACTACAACCTGCTGACCCCGGCGAAATTCGTCGGGTTCGACAACTACGTGCGCATGGTGCACGACCCCGTGTTCTGGAACGCGGTGCGGGTCACCCTCTACTACGTCGTCCTCAACATCGGCATCCAGACCGTGGTCGCACTGGTCATCGCCGTGCTCATGCAGCGGCTTACCCAGTCCTCGCTGGTGCGGGGCCTGGTGTTGACGCCGTATCTCATGGCGAATGTGATTGCAGCCCTGTTGTTCTTGTGGATACTCGACTACAAGTTGGGGATCGGGAACCAAGTTCTCGAATGGTTGGGATTGGACCGAATCGCGTTCTGGGGCGACGAGAACTGGGTCATCCCGACCGCCGCGTTGGTCAACGTCTGGCGTCATGTCGGCTACACCGCGCTGCTCATCTTCGCCGGACTGCAGACGATTCCGCCGACTGTGTACGAGGCCGCGAAACTGGACGGCGCGAGCGAGACGTCGATGTTTTTTCGGATCACGGTGCCGCTGCTGCGTCCGATCCTGGCGCTGGTCCTGATCGTCACGATGGTCGGCTCGTTCCAGATCTTCGACACCATCGCGGTGACCACCGCCGGCGGACCGGGCGACTCGTCGCGAGTGCTGCAGATGTACATCTACGACCTCGCGTTCGGGCGTTTCCAGTTCGGCTACGCGTTCGCGATGTCGGTGGCGCTGTTGCTGATCCTGGCCACCGTCACCTTCCTGCAATACCGGCTCATCCGCGCCGATGCGACGGATCTGGACTAGGAGCAAGCCATGACTCTCGCCAGCCAAGAAGTGGTGATCGTCGAACCCGACGAGCGTCCCGCAGCCGCGAAGCGGGTGCGACGGTGGACCCTGGGGCGAATTCTTGCCTGGGCGGTCATGATCGCCATCATCTTCGTCAGCCTCTTCCCCTTCTACTGGGCGCTGCGCACCGCGCTGTCGAGCAACGCCGCGTTGTCTGCGGGCTCGCAGAGTCTTCTCCCGGCCGACCCGACGCTCAGTGGGTTCGCGCGGGTGTTCGGGCTGCAGACCGGACAGGAGGCGATTGACGCGGGCGGTGCCGGGCAGCCGATGAACTTTTGGCGTTACCTGCTCAATTCGGTTGTGGTCGCGACACTGATCACCTTGGGGCAGGTGTTCTTCTCCGCCATGGCCGCCTACGCGTTCGCGCGGCTGCGGTGGCGGCACCGTGACAAGGTGTTCGCGGTGTTCTTGGCCGGGCTGATGGTTCCGGCGATCTTCACGCTGCTGCCGAACTTCGTGCTGATCAAGCAACTCGGCCTTGTGGACACGCTGCTGGGCATCGCGTTGCCGAGCATGCTGATGACCCCGTTCGCCGTGTTCTTCCTGCGACAATTTTTTCTCACCATTCCCCGTGAGATCGAGGAAGCGGCGTTGATGGACGGTGCGTCCAAGGTCAGGATCTTCTTCTCCCTGGTGATGCCGATGTCGGCCGCGCCGATCGCGACACTGGCCATCCTCACCTACATCGGAGCCTGGAACGACTACTTCTGGCCCCTGATGGTGTCCTACACCGACTCCTCGCGGGTACTGACAGTTGCGCTCGGGGTGTTCAAGTCGCAGACCCCGCAAACCGGGCCGGACTGGTCGGGACTGATGGCAGCCACTCTGGTCGCGGCGCTACCGATGCTGCTGCTGTTCCTCGCATTCGCCAGACGGATCGTGAACTCCATCGGGTTCAGCGGTCTCAAGTGAGGTGCTGACATGAGAGCGATCACGATGACACGAATCGGCAGACTCGCCGGCGCACTGGCCTCCGCGTCGGTCGTGGCACTGAGTACCGCGTGCGGTATCGGCGGGGGCGACGGTGATCCCAACACGATCGACTACTGGCTGTGGGATTCCGCGCAGCAGCCGGCCTACCAGAAGTGCGCGGAGGAATTCGAGACGCGCAATCCCGGCCTGACGATCGAGTTCACCCAATACGGATGGGCCGACTACTGGTCCAAGCTCACCGCGGGCTTCATCGCCGACACCGGACCCGACGTGTTCACCGACCACCTGTCCAAGTACGCACAGTTCGTCGAACTGGATGTGCTCTACCCGCTCGACGAACTCGCCGCGACCGAGGACATTCAAGACAGCGACTACATGGCCGGGCTCGCCGAACTGTGGAAGGGGCAGGACGGGCACCGCTACGGCGCACCCAAGGACTGGGACACCGTCGGCTACTTCTACAACCGCACCATGACGCGGCAAGCCGGGATCACCGACGAACAGCTGCGCACGATGACGTGGAACCCGCAGGACGGCGGCACATTCGAGAAGATCATCGCGCACCTGTCCGTGGACGCCAACGGGATTCGTGGTGACGAGCCGGGTTTCGACCCGAACAACGTGAAGACTTATGGACTGGCCGGTAGCGATTCGGGCTTCGGCGGATTCGGGCAGACGCAATGGTCGCCCTACACCGGCTCCATCGGGTGGCAATACACCAACCAGAACCCGTGGGGCGATCAGTTCAACTTCGATGATCCCCGCTTCCAGAGGACCGTGGACTGGTACTTTGGTCTCGCTGAGAAGGGCTACATGGCACCGTATTCGGTGGCCGGAAACCCGAGTGCCGCCTTCGGCGGAGACAAGCAACTCAGTTCGGGTACCGCGGCGATGGCGCTCAACGGTGACTGGATGATCTCGACTTACACCACGCTGACCGATGCCGACGGCAACGCCATGGATGTCGCGGTCGCGCCGACCCCGATCGGGCCGACCGGACAGCGTGCGTCGATGTTCAACGGTCTGGCCGATTCGGTGTCGAAGCAGGCCGAGAATCCCGAGGCCGCGGCGAAGTGGGTGGCCTTCCTCGCCGGTGACGAATGCCAGCGGATCGTTGGTGAGAGCGCGGTGGTGTTCCCCGCGCGGCCGGCGGGCACCGCCGCCGCGCTCGCGGCACACGCCGCGGCCGGATTCGACGTCTCCGCGTTCACCGACCACACCAAGGACGGCACCACCTTCCTTTTCCCGGTGACCTACAACGCTGCCGACATCACGGCCTACCTGCGGCCGGCCCTGGATTCCATCTACCTCGGCGAGCACGACGCCTCCGTTCTGACCGCGACCAACGGCCAGATCAACTCGCTGCTCGAACTCACCACGAGCAGCAAGTAGTGGATCGTCAGACGACATTCGCGCGATTCCCGAACGATCAGAAAGTGGACAGAATGACCGAGACCAACCACCGATGGGCAGTGCTGCGTCGCGACGGCGCCGCCCTTGTTGTCGGACCGGGGGCCCCGGATGGCCTTCCCGCGGTGCTGCACTGGGGTGCGGACCTGGGTGAGCTGTCCGACGAGACGCTCGAGGCACTGCGACTGGCGGCAGCACCGGCGGTGCCGCACAGCAGCATCGACGTGCCGCGATGGTTGAGCCTGGCACCAGGACAAGACGACTCCTGGGAGGGAACGCCCGCCCTGGCGTTGCACCGCAATGGGCGTGGGATTCATCCGCGGTGGACACGGGTTCGCCTCGCGCAGGACGACTGCGGTCACGCGACGGTCACCGCTGCCGATGCATTGAACGGACTGTCGTGGCGGATGGACCTCGAACTCGCGGTCGGCGGCATCCTGCGCGTCCGGCAGACCGTCACCAACACCTTGCCCGGTCAGGAGGCACTGACGTTGGACGGGGCGCAGATCCTGCTGCCGCTGCCGGACACCGCGACCGAAGTGCTCGATACCACCGGACGCCATTGTCGCGAGCACACCCCACAGCGGCGTGCGTTCGGGCACGGCACCACTCTGCGGGCCTCGCGCCGCGGCCGCACCGGACACGACGCGACGCTGCTCCTGTTCGCGGGCTCCGCGGGGTTCGGCTTCCGCAGCGGTGAGGTGTGGGGTGTGCATGTGGCATGGAGCGGCAATCACGCGCACTTCGCCGAACGCCTGCCTGAGCGGGCCGGACAGTCGTCGGCGGTGATCGGTGGGGGCGAGCTCCTTGCCGCGGGTGAGATCGTGCTGGCGGCGGACGAGTCGTACACCTCGCCGTGGGTGTCGTTCGTCTATTCCGGTTGCGGGCTCGACGGCGCTGCCGCGGCCATGCACCGCTGGCTGCGCGAACGCCCCGGGCACCCGCGGTCGGCGCGGCCTCTGGTGGTGAACACCTGGGAAGGCGTCTACTTCGACCACGATCTGTCCCGGCTGCTGCGCCTCGCCGACGCCGCCGCGAAGGTTGGTGCAGAGCGCTTCGTCCTCGACGACGGCTGGTTCCGCAACCGCCGCGACGACCGAGCCGGCCTCGGCGACTGGACGATCGACCCGGAGGTGTGGCCGTCGGGTCTCGCGCCGCTGTTCGACCACGTCCGTGCCCTCGGTATGGAGCCGGGGCTGTGGGTGGAGCCCGAGATGGCCAACCCCGACTCCGATCTGGTGCGAGAGCACCCCGACTGGTTCCTGGCCCCGGCCGATCGGTTGCCGGCGAGCTGGCGGTACCAGCACGTGCTGGACCTGAGCCGCCCCGAGGTGTACGACTACCTGGTCGCGAGCCTGGATGCGGTGATCACCGCCGAGCGGCCGGGCTACCTCAAATGGGACCACAATCGGGACGTGATCGCCGCGCTCAGCCGCGACGGGCACGCCGGGGTGCACCGGCAGACCGACGCCCTGTACCGGCTGCTCGACGATCTGCGGGCCCGGCATCCCGGCCTGGAGATCGAGTCCTGCGCGTCCGGGGGCGCCCGGGTGGACCTGGGCATTCTCGAGCACACCGACCGGGTGTGGGCCTCGGACACCAACGACCCCCTGGAACGGCAGCGACTCCAGCGCTGGACCGCCCAGCTGATCCCGCCGGAACTGCTGGGTGCACACGTCGGGCCGGCGATCTCGCACACCACCGGCCGATACGCGACATTGCAGTTCCGGTGCCTGACGGCGTTGTTCGGGCACGCCGGGATGGAACTCGATCTGAGCGGTCTCGAGGAGACCGAACTCGAGCAGCTGGCCCGGTGGGCTTTGCGCTACAAGGAGTTCCGCGGATTGATCCACACCGGCACGATGGTGCGTTCCGACCATCCCGATCCGTCGGTGTGGGTGCACGGTGCGGTATCCGCGGAGCGCGACGAGGCGGTGTTCGCGGTGGTGAAGATGGATACGTCCGCAGAGGACCGCTCGGACCGGATCCGGTTGCCGGGCCTCGATGCGACGCGCACCTACCGCGTGTCGCTCGTCCCGGAGCTCACCGACGCCGGACACTCGGTCGCGCCACCGCAATGGATCCTCGACGGTGGGCAGCTTGTGGCCCCCGGAGCAGTGCTCGCCCACGCGGGGTTCGCGATCCCGGTCCTTTACCCGCAGACCGGCATGCTGCTGCACGTGCGGGCGATCGAGGCGGACGTGCGATGAAGCTGCTCGTCACCGGCGGGGCCGGATACGTCGGCAGCGTCTGCGCGCGAGTGCTGCTCGATCGCGGTCACGAGGTGGTGATCGTCGACGACCTGTCCACCGGCAGCGAACAGGCGATCCCCGCCGGGGCCGCGTTCGTCGCCGGTGACGTCGGCGAGGCCGCCGGCTGGTTGCTCGACGGAGGGGTATTCGACGGGGTGCTGCACTTCGCGGCGCGTTCGCTCGTCGGCGAGTCGGTGCAGTCACCGGAGACGTACTGGTACGGCAACGTGGTGAAGACCCTGGAACTGCTCGAGGCGATGCGGGTCTCGCGGACTCCGCGCCTGGTGTTCTCGTCGACCGCGGCGACCTACGGCGAACCGGATTCAACACCGATCACCGAAGACGCGCCCACCCGGCCAACCAACCCGTACGGGGCCACCAAACTCGCGGTGGACCACGCGATCGGGTCGTACGCGGTTGCGCACGGCCTGGCTGCGACGAGCCTGCGGTACTTCAACGTCGCCGGAGCATTCGCCGGGCTCGGCGAAAACCACCCGACCGAAACGCATCTGATCCCGTTGGTGTTACAGGTCGCGGCCGGACGTCGGGAGGCGATCTCGGTGTTCGGCACCGACTGGCCGACCCGCGACGGCACCGCGATCCGCGACTACATCCACATCCGCGACCTCGCCGAGGCGCATGTGCTCGCTCTCGAGTCCTCCCGGGCCGGCTCGCACCATATCTACAACCTCGGCAGCGGTGCCGGAGCCACCGTGCGCGAGGTGATCTCGGCATGTGAGCGGGTCACCGGACGCCCGATCCCCTCCGTTGACGGGCCACGTCGCGCCGGTGACCCCGCCGTGCTGGTCGCATCGAGTGAGAAGGCGACGGTCGAACTGGGCTGGCGACCACGGCACGCCGGTCTTGACGAGATCGTTCTCGATGCCTGGGAACTCTTCCGGACGCGATTGCCCACTGGGTGGTAGCGCAGTCATCGCGCCCAGCCCCGCATGGATTCGCCCGGCCGGTTTGATGACCGGCCGGGCGAATCCACGCGGAGCGACTGCTGAGAGTGTCAGCCGCGATGCGTCAACCGTTGTACTTGGCGAGCATTCCCGCATCGACCGGGAGGTTGATCCCGGTGACCCGCTTGGACTCGTCGGACAGCAGCCACACCACCGCGTCGGTGACGTCGGAGACGTCGATCCACGGCATGTCGAGCAGATTGATGCGCTTGAGCACCTCCACGCCGTCGTCGAGGCTCGGCTCATCCAAGTCAGGACGGAAGATCTTGGCGGCCAGCGGATTGTCGATCATCGGGGTGCGAACGTTGGTCGGATGGATCGAGTTCGCCCGGATTCCGTAGGGGGCGAGCTCATTGGCGAGCGAGCCGATGAGCCCGACGACACCGTGTTTCGCGGCAACGTAGTGACTCACCCCGGGAATTCCGCGCAACCCCGCGATCGAGCTGATGCCGACCAGCGATCCGCCGTTGCCGGCGTCGATCATGTGCGGGATCGCGGCGCGGAACGTGGACCAGACGCCGGTGAGGTTGACGTCGAGCATGGTGCGCCACTGCTCGGGCGTGAGCTGCCAGGTCTGGGCCGGCGCGCCGAGGATGCCGGCGTTGGCGACCACGGCGTCGAGTCTGCCGAGGTCGGCGACCGCCGACGTCACTGTCTCGACCATCGCGTCGGCGTCGCGCACGTCGACGGTGGCGCGGTGGACTCGGGCGCCGAGTTCCTTCAGTTCGCGGTGTACGTCGTCGAGCTCGTCGGCGGTGCCCAGCGGGTACCCCACGGTGTCCACCGTGCCGGCGATGTCGGTGATGACGAGATCGGCGCCCTCTGCGGCGAGTGCAAGTGCGTGCGACCGGCCCTGTCCGCGCGCGGCACCCGTAACGAGAGCGACCTTTCCGACCATGCGGCCGGTTCGCGGTGAGTCAGGTGCGTTGGATGTCATGGGATACCTCAGCTTTCGCGGATCAGAACGATGCGCTCACGCGCGGCGGTAGCCTTCGAGGCTGGCGTCGTCGACATCGTCGAGGTTCACGACGATGTTGTCGGGGGTGCGGGTGGTCAGCCAGATGAGCTCCTCGGTCGTGCTCATGTTCGCCTCCACATGCGGCATGAACGGCGGAACGAACACGAAGTCGCCCTCGGCCATGTCGTAGTACTCGGTGTAGTTCTCGCCGAAGTAGATGCGCCCGTGGCCCTTGAGGACGTAACCGCCGGTCTCGGCCTCTCCGTGGTGATGCGGGAACGAACGGTATCCGGGCTTGTTGGACACTTTCCCGTACCAGATCTTGGTCGCCGGGGTGTGCTGGATGCTGACGCCCGAGACGCGCACTGCGCCCCCGGACTGTCCGGTGTCCCCGTACTCCTCGCCCTGCCGAGTGATCACCGGTTTGTCGGTTGCGGCCATGATGGCTCCTCCTTGTAACAAACGAACGTACGCTCGCAACTTTAGCGCCGTTGGTGTGACGCCCGCAATAGGTCCAAAGGCCCTATGTCGTGGGCGCGCGGACGAGACCCTCCTGATTGGCCGTGGCCACCAGTGCTCCGGTGGCGTCACGGAAGTGCGCGGTGCACAGTGCCCGGCCGCCGGCGGTGACCGGACTCGTCTGCTCGACGCTCAACCACTGGTCCACGTGGGGAATCGCGTGGAACCACATCGCATGATCGACACTGGCACCCTCGGTGTACCCGTTCCCGTACCAGGACCGCCCGAGCGGCATGAGTGCGGGATCGAGCAGGTTCAGGTCGGACAGGAAGGCCAGAAGGGCGCAGTTCGTCGTCGGATCGAGCTGCTGGTCAACTCGCGGCTCCGCCGCCCGAGCCCAGAACCGCTGAATCGGCCTCTGTGTCACGCCGGATGCGAGAGCCGACGGGTCATCGACGAAGCGGATGTCGAAGGGTTGCCCATCGGCCCACCACGCTGGGAGCGCGGACCGTGCGGATGCGAGGCGGTCGCCCAGCTCAGCAAGTGTTGTCGGCTCTGGCAGCGGGGTTGCGTCCGACTCCTGTCGATCGAGCTCGGTCTCGCCGAAGAGTTCTTTCGCGGCGAACGACGTGGTCATGGTGAAGATCTGGTTGTCGTGCTGGCGCGCGTGTACGACACGGGTGCTGAGGGTGCCGCCGTCGCGAACCGTGTCCACGTCCAGGTGAACCGGCAGATCCGGATCTCCTCCGCGGAGGAAGTAGGCGTGCAGCGAATGCGGAGCTCGGCCGGTGGGCACCGTGTATCCGGCGGCCACCAGTGCCTGGGCCAACACCTGGCCGCCGAAGAGCCGGGGTAGCCGATGGGTCCACGTCGGTCCGACGAAGGTGCACTCGCCGCGGCGGGCGACGTCGAGAACGTCGAGGAGCTCGGTGAACAGCGCAGCGCTCATGTCGAACCTCCAAGAACGGCACGGGTGCCGAATGGGTAATGCGGGGCTGTTGACGTTCTATCCGGAACCACGCTAGATTACAAACGAACGCTTGTTCTTACAGTGAGGGTGATGATGAGGTTTGCCACGGTGCGGACGCCCGACGGTCCCCGCGTGTTGATGGACCGCCGAGGTAGTCGGATCCAGTTGCCGTTCTCGTCGATGCGTGAGGCGCTCGACGCAGGGGTGCACGAACACGCCGATGACTACTCTGGGTTCGAGATCGGTTCGGGCTCTGTCGACCTCGCGCCCGCCGTGGTCGATCCGGGCAAGGTCATCTGTGTCGGCCACAACTATCGTGCACACATCCTCGAGATGGGTCATCCGCTGCCCGAGGTGCCCAACGTGTTCTCGAAGTTCACGACAGCGTTGGTCGGACCTGACGATCCGATCAGCCTGTGGACGGACTCGGCCGCATGGGATTGGGAAGCCGAGCTCGCGCTCGTTGTCGGCCGTCGGGTACACCGCGCCGATGCTGACGAAGCTCGCGCGGCGATTGCCGGATACACGGTGGCCAACGACATCTCCGCGCGAGACTGGCAGCGTCGTTCCACGCAGTGGCTGCTCGGCAAGACTTTTGATGCGACCACTCCCGTTGGTCCGTGGATCGTGACGCCGGACGAGGTCGACCATGCCGCGGATCTGGAGATCACCTGCACCGTCGACGGCCGGGTGGTGCAGCACTCGAGCACCGCCGATCTCCTGTTCGGTCCCGCCGAACTCGTCTCGTACCTCTCGACGGTCATGACCCTGCATCCCGGTGACCTCGTTCTGACCGGCACGCCGGCGGGGGTGGGTGCCGGTCGCGATCCTCAGGTGTTCCTCACGCCTGGCCAGACGGTGCGGACAGAGATCGCAGGCCTGGGTGCCTGCACCAACGAATGCGTGGCTCGCGCAGGCAGCCGGGCGGACAAGGAGTTGACCTCATGATCGGCAAACTGTTGATCGCCAACCGTGGCGAGATCGCGGTTCGGATCATCCGAACCTGCACCGAACTCGGGATCGCGAGCGTCGCGGTGCACTCCGACCCCGATGCGGCGGCTCGCCACGTGCGACTGGCCGACGAGGCGGTCGCGCTCGGTGGTGTCTCGCCCGGCGAGTCGTATCTCGACATCGACAAGATCATCTCCGCGGCGAAGCAGACCGGTGCCGAAGCCGTTCACCCGGGGTACGGGTTCCTTGCCGAGAACGCGGACTTCGCTCAGGCGGTGCAGGACGCCGGTCTGATCTGGGTCGGGCCGCCCCCGAAGGCGATCGATGTCATGGGTGAGAAGGTGGCCGCCCGGGCGGTTGCCCAGCGCGCCGATGTGCCCGGCGTGCCGGGCAGCGGCGGCGCCATCGAATCGGCGGATCAGGTCACCGAGTTCGGCGCCGAGTACGGCTATCCGGTGGCGATCAAGGCCTCCTACGGCGGTGGTGGGCGTGGTATGCGCGTGGTGGCCGATGCGTCGCATGCCGCAGCGTCCTTCGACGCCGCGCGCACCGAGGCGACGGCGGCCTTCGGCCGTGGTGATGTGTACCTCGAGCGCTATCTGTCCCACGCTCGTCACGTCGAGGTTCAGGTCTTCGCCGACCAGTACGGAAATGCGGTCTGGCTCGGTGACCGCGACTGCTCGGTGCAGCGTCGGCACCAGAAACTGGTCGAGGAGGCGCCGGCGCCCGGACTGTCCGACGCGCTGCGGCGGGCGATGGGGGAGGCATCGGTTCGCCTCGCCAAGGAAGTCGACTACGTCGGCGCGGGCACCGTCGAGTATCTGGTCGAAGCGGCCGACGACCGCTTCTACTTTCTCGAGATGAACACTCGAATTCAGGTGGAGCATCCGGTCACCGAGGCCACCCTCGGGGTTGATCTCATTGCCGAACAACTCAGGGTCGCCTCCGGCGAGCCGTTGAGCTTCCGCGGGTCCGGGATCGAGCCGCGTGGCCACGCGATCGAGGTCCGCATCAACGCCGAAAACGTCGCCGACGGCCTGTTCCTGCCGTCACCGGGACCACTCGGCACCGTCTCCGCTCCCGACCGTGCCGGTGTCCGTTGGGACTCCGGCTACGACTCGGGCGACGAGGTGGCGCCCCACTACGACAGCATGGTCGGCAAGCTCATCGCGTGGGCACCCACCCGCACGCATGCGATCGCCCGGATGCGCAGGGCGCTCGACGAACTGACGATCACCGGGGTCCCCACCACAGCGCCTGCTGCGCAGGCGGTACTCGCCCAGGACGATTTCGCCGCGGCCGCCATCAACACCAACTGGCTCGAACGCGACATCGATCTGGCCGCGCTGCTGCCGTCCGCTGGGTCAACGCCATCGGTCGGGGAGGACGCGGACACCAGTGATGACGAGCCCGCTGCACGCGACGAGGTGTGGGTGGGCGACCGTCGCTACGTCATCCCGTTCTTCGGGGCGTCGCAGGTGGTCTCTGGCGCAGCCGACACGACCATCGCACAGGCGTCGCCGCGCCGCGCAGGCGGTGCCGGTTCCCGGCGCAAGGGTAAGCGGGCATCGGCGGCCGGTAGCGGGCAGGTGACCAGCCCGATGCAGGGCACGGTGACCGACGTCAACGTGGCCCAGGGGCAGGCCGTGTCCGTCGGTGAGATCCTGATGATCGTCGAGGCGATGAAGATGCAGAACCCGATCCGTGCCGCCATCGACGGGGTGGTGTCCAGTCTCGCGGCGAAGGTGGGCGACGTCGTCGCCTCCGGCGACGAACTCGCGGTCATCGCGCCGGCTGCGGACGACTGACGCCCATGGTCTCCGTCACCCTCGTCACCGGCGCCGCGGGTGGGCTCGGAACAGCGGTCGTCGACAGGTTCGCCCAGCGCGGCGACACGATTGTCGCGGTCGATCGCGACGCGGAGTTGCTTCAGGCAGTCGTGGACACATCCCGTGCACGCGGGGCCGATGTCCACGCGTTCGCCGCTGACCTGACGGACGCCGCCGCCATCGGCGATCTCGCCGCGCGGGTGCACGAGCGGGTCGGACGCGTGACCACTCTGCTCAACCTCGCTGGATACCTTCATCGCGGACGAGTTGCCGACACCGACCTGGACCAATGGTCGCGCAGCCTCGACGTCAACGTGACCGCACCGTTCCTGCTCACCAAGGCGTTCCGCGACGACCTCCGCGAGGCGACTCGAGGTCGGATCGTGAACTGCTCGTCGATCAGCGCCTCGGTGGGATATCCGTTGCCGGCCTACGCCGCCTCCAAGGCGGCGCTGTCGAGTCTGACCCGGTCATCGCTGTTCGATTTCTGGGGGACGTCGGTGACCGTCAATGCGGTCGCGCCCGGAGCGATGCGCACGCCGATGGTCGACATCGCCAACGAGGCGAGCATGGTCGCCAAGACGCCGGGTGGCCGTATCGTCACCCCACAGGAAGTCGCCGCCACGATCGCCTTCCTGGCGAGCGACGACGCGCAGGGTATCAACGGTGTCACCGTCACCATCGACGGCGGCGCCACCGCAGTGTTCAGCTACCTCGCCTAGGCGACGCAATGTTGTCCACATTGCAGGTTGACACCAGCTGTGTGGTGACTCACACTTAAATACGAACGTACGCTAGTTTTTAGCGAAACCGCCGCGCACCGTGAAAGGCGCGGCACGGACATGAGGAGTTGGCATGGGCAAGCTGGACGGCAAGGTCGCCTTCATCACGGGAGCGGCGCGTGGGCAGGGCAGATCGCATGCCATCGGCCTGGCGCAGGAGGGGGCCGACATCGTCGCCGTCGACATCGCCAAACAGGTCGACAGCATTCCCTATCCGATGGCGTCGCCCGAGGACTTGAACGAGACCGTCCGTCAGATCGAGGCTCTCGGCCGCAAGGTCGTCGCCGTCGAGGCCGACGTCCGTGACCTCGACCAGATGACCGAGGCCGCCAACCGTGGTCTCGAAGCGCTCGGACGCATCGACGTGGTGTGTGCCAATGCCGGGGTCATCTCTGCCGGCCGGGTGCTGGACCTGACGCCGGATCAATGGCGCGACATGATCGACACCAACCTGACCGGCGTGTGGCACACCGTCAAGGCGGCGGTTCCCGACATGGTGAACCGAGGCGAGGGCGGGTCGATCATCTTCACCGGCAGCACCTCCAGCCTTGGCGGCTACCCCAACGTCGGACATTACGTCACCGCCAAGCACGGGATCATCGGCCTCATGCACACTCTCGCCAACGAGCTCGGGCCCCAAGGGATTCGGGTCAACGCAGTGTCGCCGACCAACGTCAACACTGACCTGCTGCAGAACCCCACGTTCTACAAGCTGTTCCGCCCCGATCTCGACGCGCCGACCGAAGACGATGCCAAGCCGGCGTTCGCGACGATGCACTCGCTGCCGGATCTGCCCTACGTCGAGCCCATCGACATCACCCGCGCGGTTGTCTACCTGGCGACCGACGACTCACGCTACGTGACCGGCGTCAACCTGCCCATCGACGCGGGCGCCAGCCAGAAGGTCGGCGGATGATATCCCGCCCGCCACGGGGTTTTCCTCGTGGCGGGCGGTCCCACCCACGTTCCGTGCCGATCGACCCCGCCCGAGGAGAAACCCGAGATGTTCACGCTCGTTGATGCGATTCACCGCAACGAACGGCTCAACCCGGCCGCCGAGGCCATCGCCGACGACACCGGTCGGCTGACACACGGCGAACTCGCCGACCGCGCATTCCGCATTGCCGGTGTGCTGCGCTCCCACGGCGTGGCTCGGCACGACACGGTCGGTGTGCTCGCCGACAACGGCATCTTCGGCGTGGAAACCATGCTGGGTGCGGTTGCCGCCGGCGCCGCCTACGTCCCGTACAACTGGCGATGGGCACAGGCCGAGCTCGTTCACGGCATCAATGAGACAGACGCCTCGGTGATTCTGGTTGCCGATCATTTCGCGGATGCGTTGGCAGCTGCGGTCGGCGACACCGAGATCCGGCGATCGATCACCGTGATCACCCAGTCTGAACTCGATGCGCTGCAATCGAATGCGGATCGGCTCGACACCGTGCGAGTCGGGGAGCAGGATGCGGCGTGCATCTTGTTCACCGGCGGTACGACCGGCTTCTCCAAAGGTGTGGTGTTGTCGCATCGGGCGGCGATGACCAACGCTCTCAACGAGATCTCCGACTGTAGAGTCGGGGCGCGGCCCGGAGATCGCGGTCTCGTCACGACCCCGCTCTTCCATTCTGCGGGTCTGCTCTGTTGGGTCGTGCCGCACTACATCACCGGACGCAGCACCTACGTGGTGCAGAAGTTCGACGAGGGGCGAGTCGCCGAGCTGGTCGAGCGCGAGTCGATCACCAACATGTTCTTGGTTCCCAACATGATTCGGCGCATGCTGAAGGCGGGAGCCTTCGACACCCCGGGTTTCCGTGGTGGTTTCGCCGCGCTGCACTCCGGGGCCGGGCTATTGCGTATGCCGGACAAAGAGGCTGTGTCGTCGCTGATCCCGGGCGTCGACCTCTACTTTCGGTATGGCCTCACCGAGGCCGGGCCGATGGTCACCCGATTGCTGCCCGCCGACATGATGCGACCTGAGGTCGACGGCTCGATCGGTACCGAGTATCTGTTGGCGGAGGTGGAGCTGCGCGACCTCATCGACGGCACGCCCGTCCCCGCCGGAAGCATCGGTGAGATCTGCGTTCGCGGCCCCGGCGTGATGACCGGGTACTACGGTCGGCCGGACGCCACCGCCGAGGTGCTCGACGATGCCGGATGGTTGCGTACCGGAGATCTCGCAGAGAGAGACGACACCGGCTACCTGTATTTCCGCGACCGGGCGAAGGACATGATCAAGACCGGGGGAGAGAACGTCTACTCCTCGGAGATCGAACAGCTCTTGCACACGCACCCCGCGGTGATGGAGGCGGCAGTCATCGGTGTCCCCAGCCTGCAATGGGACGAGGAAGTCCGCGCGGTCATCGCCGTGCGGTCCGGGATCACGGTGACCGAGGACGAGTTGAGTACTTTCCTGCGCACTCGTCTCGCCGGTTACAAGGTGCCCAAGGTGATCAAACTCGTGGGCCACGAGGACCTTCCGGTCAATCCGAGCGGCAAGATCGTCAAGACGAAGATCCGTACCGCCATGGGCTGGTGACGGACGCCGCGGCGTCGTCGGAAGTCGCCGTCCGGGCGCGCAGACAACACAATTGACAAGACAGAGAGGTAACAGCCATGACGATTCGTACCGTAGCGTTGCTCAAGCGCAAGAAGGGGATGTCCTTCGCGGAGTTCGACAAGTACTGGCGCGACGTGCATGCGCCGTTGGCCGCCGACCTCCCGGGGGTGGTGCGCTACGTGCAGCGCCACGTCGTACCCCAGGGGGACGCCGACGAGCCGGACAACGTTTTCGATCTCGACGGGATGGTCATCCTGGACTACGAGAGCGCCGAGGCCATGGACGCGGCGTGGGCGTCGCCGGCGGGGCAGAAGGCCATCGACGACATCGACAACTTTCTTGACGTCAACAGTGTCGTGGTGCTCGACGACTATGTCGTGGTCGACAAGGAATGACCTGAGCAGCAGCTCATCGCCTGCACGACGCCGGTTGGTCGACGACGACCGGCCGGCGTCGCCGCGCAAGTCCAGACAAAAAGCAACGTACGATAGTTTGTGAGTTCGCCGAACACCGAACCTCGGAGGAGCCATGCCCCGTGCCACCCGCCTCACCACCGGTGGAGCGCGCACCCGGAAGTCGATCCGGGAGGCCGCGGTCAAGCTCTTCTATGAGCAGGGCTACGAGGCGACTTCCCTGCGTGGCGTCGCTGCTGAAGTCGACCTTCAGGTGGGCAGTCTCTACAACCACATCAACGGCAAAGAGGACCTGCTCGCCGACATCATGATCTCGGTGATGGACGAACTGCTCGATTCGGTACACGACGCGGTGGAGGCTGCGGAGCCGACCGCACTCGCGCGATACGAGGCAGCGGTTGGGTGCCACATCCGGTACCACGCCGAGCATGCGCAGCAGGTGTTCATCGGAAACTCGGAACTGCGCTCCCTCAACGAGGACAACCGCACCAAGGTGCTCACCAAACGAGCTGAGTACGAGAATCTGTTCCTGCGGCTGGTGAAGAAGGTGGCTGCGGAGACCGGTGCCGATGTGATCGACCCGAAGATCCAGGCATACTCGGTGCTCGCCCAGGGGGCCCATGTGTCCTCTTGGTATCGCCCCTCCGGGCCCAAGTCCCTCGACAAGCTGGTGGGCACCTATATCAAGTTGGCGGTTCGGGAGCTCGGCCTGCCTGCGTCCTGACGGACATAGGCCCGCAGAGTTCAACGGCGCCCCTCCCGACTCGGGAAGGGCGCCGTTTGCGTGAGATCAGTTTCGGCGCCAGATCATGAATGAACTCTGAAACGTCATCACGACCTCGCCGCGCTGATTCGTCACCGTGTAGGCGAACGTCCAGATGCCGCGATCGTCTTTTTTGGTGTGACGTGCGACGACGAGTTCGGCCTCTACCCGGATGGAATCACCGATGAGGACCGGTTGCTGGGCACGAACCTCGTCAAGACCCAGCCACGCAACGACATTGGCGAAGTAGCCGGTCTGGGTGATCAGGCCGAGCGCGGTCGACAACGTGAACGGACCATGCGCGATCCGCTGGCCGAACTGGGTGGTCGCGGCGTACTGCTCGTCGAGGTGCAGCGACACGATGTCGCCGGTCAGTCCGGCCCAGGTGACCAGGTGGGCATCGGTCACCGTGATTCCCGGGCTGCACAGCACGTCGCCCAGTTGTAGGTCCTCCCAACGGCGATCGGGTACGCCGATGCGCTCAGGGCTGTTGACGTCGATCGCAGTCATGAAAACTCCTTATGGCCATTCGTGGGGTGCCCGTGCTAACCTACGAGCAAACGTTCGTTTTTAGAATAGGTTCCGGCCCTACCCAAGGTCAAGCAAACGTCAACAACAAGCTCGGGATGTGACCACATGACACAGACAACGGAGTCGATCAACACCACTGCCGAGGCGCTCGGGCCTCACGAGGAACTCGACGCGCGTCTGGCCGCGGCGCGCCTCGGCGGCAGCGAGAAGCAGCGTCGCAAGCAGGTCGAGGCGGGCAAGATGCTTGTGCGCGACCGACTCGCGCTCCTGTTCGACGACGGGTGGTCCTTCGAGGACGGTCTGCTCGCGCGCTACGACGAAGGCCTTCCGGGCGACGCAGTCGTGACTTGCGTGGGCAAGGTCGACGGCCGAGATGTCGTGGTGATTGCCAATGACTACACCGTCAAGGCGGGCACCTGGGGTAAGCGAACCTTCGAGAAGATCATTCGGGCCCAGGAACTCGCCGATTCGACCGGAGTCCCGATCGTCTATCTGTTCGACTCGGCGGGTGCCCGTATCGATGAGCAGTTCGAGAGCTTCGCCGGCCGTCGGGCATGGGGCAACATCTTCTACAACCAGGTGCAGTACTCCGGCCGCGTGCCACAGGTGTGCGCACTGTTCGGGCCCTCTCCTGCAGGGTCGGCATACGTTCCCGCACTGTGCGATCTGACGATCATGGTGCGTGGACACGCCACCGCCTACCTGGGTTCGCCGCGTCTCGCCCAGATGGTGACCGGCGAGGACGTCACGCTGGAGGAGATGGGCGGCGCCGAGATGCACTCCACGGTGTCGGGCTTGAGCGACGTCCTCGTCGACGACGACGAGGAGGCGATCTCGGCCATTCGCGTATGGCTGTCGTACCTGCCGTCGAATTGGCAGCAAGAGCCGCCGATGACCGAACCGGTCGATCCATCGGACGGCCGCTCCATCAAGGACATCGTCCCGGAGGTGGAGTCGGAGGTCTTCGACATCCACGAACTGATCGACGCACTGGTGGACGACTCCACCTTCTTCCCCTACAAGGACCTGTTTGCTCCTGAGCTGGTGACCGGGTTCGCCCGGATCAACGGTCGCAGCGTCGGATTGGTGGCGAATCAGCCGACAGTGAAGGGCGGGGTGATCTTCCCCGACTCCTCGGACAAGGCGGCACGATTCATCTGGATCTGTAATGCCTTCAACATCCCGATCCTCTTCCTGGTCGACATCGCCGGCTACATGATCGGCTCAGCGGTCGAACGCCAGGGCATCATTCGTCACGGGGCGAAGATGATCTTCGCCGTCTCCGAGGCCCGCGTCCCACGCATCACGGTCCTGCTGCGCAAGGCCTACGGCGGCGGCTATCTGGCGATGTCGGGGGCGCCGATGCAACCGGACGCGCTCATCGCCTTGCCCACCGCAAAGCCTGCGCTGATGGGTCCCGATGCCGCAGTCAACGGTATTCACTTCAACCGCATCCAGGCGATCGAGGATCCCGACGAGCGTGCCGCGTTCATCGCTGAGAAGCAGGCCGAATACGCAGACGGCATCGACGTCTTCAAGATCGCCAACGAGAACGCTGTGGAGGCCGTGGTGCCTGCCAACGAACTGCGCGCCGAGCTGACCGCACGTCTGGCGCTCTATGTCCGTCGAGACCGCACCGCACCGGCCCGTCGCAACGGCGTGACCCCGGTCTGACGTGAACTCGTCGGCCGTCAAAGGAATGTGAGCAATCATGAGACCACTGAGATCACTGCTGTTTGTGCCCGCCCATCGAGCGGGATGGGCTGAGAAGGCCGCTCGGACAGGCGTTGACGCCATCATCCTGGACCTCGAGGACTCGGTGCCCGAGGACAGCAAAGCCGAGGCGCGAATCGAGGTGGCGCAGTCGATCGAGTCGCTGCGCCGCGACTTCCCGCAGACCACGATCCTGATCCGGCCCAACCCGCTGGACACCGAGCACTTCGGCGCCGATCTGGGTGCCGTGGTAGGGCCTGGGGTGTCCGGACTACTGCTTCCAAAGGTCTACGACGACCGTGAGGTGCTCGATTTCGCCGCCCTGCTCGATCATTTCGAGATCGCCGCAGGCATACCGCGGGGAAGTACTGAGCTGATTCCGACTCTGGAAACCGCGCGGTCCCTGGTGAACTGTGAGCGTATCGCGGCCTGCCATCCGCGTGTCGCATCATTGATGGTCGCCGCTGCCCGGGATGCCGACGTCTCGCGCGAGGTCGGCTTCGAATGGACCCCCGAGGGGCTCGAAACCCTGCACTACCGCAGCAAAGCGGTGCTGGCCTGCCGTGCAGCGGGTCTGGCGCATCCGATCGTCGGACTGTGGCAGGAGATCAAGGACCTCGACGGATTGCGCGCATTCGCTGAGCAGAACCGCCGCCTGGGTTTCGCCGGGCAAGTCCTGATCCATCCGTCGCATGTCTCGACCGCCAACGACGTCTATGCGCCCGATCCCAAGGCGGTGGAGCGATTCCGGCGGATGATCGACGCGTTCGAGGACGCCCGACGTGAGGGATCAGCAGCGGTGATGTTCGAAGGTGAACACGTCGACATCGCGCACATCAAGACCGCGCGAGGGGTGGTCGACCTGGCCGACTCCATCGCGAACCCGTGACCGCGGACCACTCAGCTCGTCCACCAACCTGTTGTCTTAGGAGCTCATCATGGCCGGACTCTACTTCGAAGAACTCGAACCGGAGCTCACGCTCAAGCACGATGTGACCAGAACGGTCACCGAGACCGACAATCTCTTGTTCACCACGCTGACGATGAACGTTCAGCCGCTCCATCTCGACGCCGATTTCGCGAAATCCACCCAGCACGGCCAGATTCTCGTCAACAGCGTCTTCACCCTCGGTGTGGTCGTGGGCATCCCGGTCGGCGACACCACACTGGGCACCACACTCGGAAACCTGGGGTTCGAGGAGATCACCTTTCCCAATCCGGTGTTCATCGGGGACACCTTGCGTGTGGAGACCGAGATCCTGTCCCGCCGCGAGTCATCGTCGAAGCCGGATCGCGGAGTCGTCCGGTTCGAACATCGAGGACTCAATCAGCGTGGCGAGGTGGTCTGCACCGTTCGCCGCGCCGGGATGATGCTGCGCCGCCGGCCGGCAGAGTCCTCCGCTGCCGTCTGACGGCTCACCAGATCAGGAACGCCGACCCAGTGACACTGGGTCGGCGTTCCTGTTGTCGCGGCGCAACAATCAAGTCGTGGAACACCATTGACGCCGAGAGTGTTGTCGGTCACAATCAATTAACGAGCAAACGTTCGTCTGTATTGAGAGTCGAGGAAACCGATGAAACTGTTCACTCGTCGTCGCCTGGTGGTGGCGGCACTCGCAGCGGTCGCGGGCATAGGGATCGTGGGTTGTACGACCACCCCGCCTCCCGAGGCTGCCGGTGGTGGAGCGGCCTCCACGGGCGACGGCGGGGAAGCGCTGCCGATCGAAGAGCTCTGCGGAGACGGCCCGGTCAAGATCGCCCATGTCGCGGGGTTCGGCGCCAACTCCTGGCGCAAGATCACCCAGGCCGAGTTGACCGATGAGCTGTCGGCCTGCCCGAACGTGTCGCTGGATTACACCCAGGCCGATGGCGATCTGCAGAAATACATCACGGCCATCAACTCCTACGTCGCGCAGGGTTACGACGCGATCATCACGTACGACGACTTCGGCAGCCAGGCGCTCAGTGCTTTGCAGAACGCACATCGTTCAGGGGTGGCAGTCGTCCCTTACATCGCCGATCCCGGCGGTCAGGTGGGGGTGGACTACAACGGCTATGTCCAGTACGACTTCGACACCGAGGGCGACACGATGGCTCGGTGGTTGCAGCCGCAACTCGACCAGGGTGGGCAGGTTCTCTTCTCCGGCGGCCTTCCGGGCGGCAGTCCTTCGACCGAGGCCCTGTGGGATGGGTTCTGGGAAACCGACAAAGAGATCGGCAACCCCTTTGACTCGCTGACGCAGAACCCGCAGCCATCGAACTGGGATCCCGCCTATGAGCAGCGCGCGATGTCGGGCGCTCTGGCCAAGTATCCGCAGATCGATGCGATGGTGTCGGACTACGGCGTGGCCTCGAAGGGTGGGCTGCGTGCATTCATCAACGCGGGCAGGCCGATTCCTCCGCTCGCGACATCTGCTACCGACAACGAGCTCGGATGCATGTGGCTTCAGAATCACGAGGCGAACCCGCAGTTCCAATTGCTCACGCTGGACGGCACGACCACCGTAGTGCGAATTGCGGCACGAAAGGCCCTCGCTGCCGTCAACGAACTGCCGGACAACGAGCCGGAGCAGTTCGAACTCGAGACATTCGTCGACACCGTCAACGGCAAGCTCCCGACATGTGAGCCCGATCTGCCGCCGGATGCCGATCTGTCCTCGGACCTGTCGCCAGACGAGCTGGCCGCGGTCTTCCAGTAGGTCGACCTTGTGGCACGGGCTGCTTCGTATAGCTCGGTCACACGCCGCCGCCCCGGATTCGCATTGTCGGATCCGGGGCGGCGGCGTCGGTTTTGCGGCCCACAACGGTGTGGTGCGCGATTCGGCGCGATCGCTACAGCTCACATGTTGACGTGGCGAGTGTGCTGAGTCACAATCATTGAGAAACGAGCAAACGTTCGTCTGTAAACATCGGGTATGGCTTCCGCCGATCCGATTGCGGCGCCGGGAAGCCGGCGGCCTTCGACACCTCGGAGATAGGACAAGAACATGGTCGACATGTTGCGCGACGGCCAGACCACGGGCGCCGCGACCGCGATGTCGCCGTCTGCGGTCGAACCCGCGGTCGGCGTCGCGGACGAAACGTCCGGCAGGACTGTGCTCAGACTGGACCAGGTCGACAAGCGGTATCCCGGTGTGCACGCGATCAAGTCGGTGTCCCTCTCCGTTCGGGAGGGGCAGATCCATGCGCTCGTCGGTCAGAACGGCGCAGGTAAGTCGACCCTGGTCGGTATCGCTGCCGGCTCGGTCCACGCCGACTCGGGAACCGTCGAGATCGACGGCGAGAGCACGCAGTCGCCGACGCCGACCTGGTGTCGCGAACGGGGGCTGGCGATCGTCTATCAGGAGCCGGCTCTGCTTCCCGATCTCACGGTGGCAGAAAACATGCGGCTCGGTATGCCAGTCCATGCCCGCCCGGCCATTGGCGACCAGATCGCCTGGGCAGAGGAGATCCTGGCGCGATGGAGTTCGGTCGCGAGTATCGACGCGCGTACACCGGTGCGTGAGCTTCGCCCGGATGCGAGGTTCGTCGTGGAGATCGCGCGAGCCCTGGCCGAGCGGCCGAAGGTCATCGTGCTCGACGAGCCAACCGAGCATCTTCTGCCCCCGGCCGTGGCGGAGTTGTTCACACTGATCGCCGAACACACCGCCGCCGGCGGTGCCGTCGTCTATATCTCGCATCGCCTCAACGAGGTGAAGCAGATCGCCGACACGGTCTCGGTGTTGCGGGACGGTGCGCTCGTCGGCAGCTTCGACGCCGAGGATGTCACCGAGCAGGACGTGGTGAACCTCGTCGTCGGACGTGAACTCGACCGAACGTTCACCCGCGTCACTGGTGCCGATAGGATCATGGGCGAGGAGTTGTTCGCGGTCACCGACCTGTCGGGCAAGCGATTCGACGGGATCGACCTCACCGTGCGGGCCGGCGAGATCGTCGGGTTCGCCGGTGTGGAGGGGCAGGGGCAGCGCGACGTCCTCCGCGCACTCGGTGGCCTCGGCGGGCACTCGGGCACGGTCCGGGTCGGGGATCGCACGATCGATCCGTCCAGTCCGGCGGCCGCTCTGCACGGGGGTGTCGCGTATCTGACCCACGACCGGCATGTCGAAGGTGTGCTCTCAGGTCTGAGCCTGCGCGAGAACGCATCGCTGTCGGCTCTGGGACGGATCTCGACCGCCGGCGTCGTGTCCCGCATGCGCGAGCGCAAACTCACCGGAGAAACTTTCCGGTCGATGCGGGTCAAGGCTCCCAACGACGAGGTCGACATCGCCACGCTGTCCGGTGGCAACCAGCAGAAGGTGGTGCTCAGCCGGGTTCTGCTCAGCGACTCCGACGTCATCCTCGCCGATGAGCCCACCCAGGGCGTCGACATCGGTGCGCGCGAAGAGATCTACTCGATTCTGCGCAAGGCCGCTGCAGCCGGGAAGGCGATCGTGGTCTTGTCCTCCTCGGCGGCCGAACTCGAGCAACTCTGCGACCGTGTGTTGGTGTTCTCTCGGGGACAGATCGCCCGCGAGCTCGTCGGCGACGACGTGAACGAACACGCGATCGCGCAAGCCGCCCTGAGCGCCACGCACAGTCGCGAGAAGGCCGGCACCGGCACCGGCCGGGTGAACTTCTGGCATCGCATGTCGCGCAGCGACCTCACGCCCGGCGCGATCCTGTTGATCGCCACGATCATCCTGGGCATCATCGCTGCCACTCAGAGTGACACCTACCTCACCGGTCGCAACTTCAGTCTGGTCCTACCCCTGCTCGCCACCCTCGCCTTCTTCGCCATCGCACAACAGGTGGTGATGATGATCGGCGGTATCGATCTCTCGGTCGGTCCACTCGCCGGCTTGCTGGTGGTGGTGGCCTCATTCATTCTGTCCGCCTACCGAACACCGGTGGGAATGATCCTGGGTGTGATCGTATTGGTGGTGGTCGCCGCGGTGGTGGGTGCCGTCAACTGGTCGCTGATCACCGTGGTCCGGATCAATCCGCTCATCGCCACCCTGGTCACCTTCACCGCCCTGCAGGGACTCGCACTGTTGATGCGCCCCTTGCCCGCCGGGCAGATCGACCCGTTCTTCCTCTCCTACGTCTCCGGCGTGTGGGGTTTCGTCCCGGTGATGGCCGTCGTCGCCATCGTGGTCGCGGTGGTACTCGAATACTGTCTCTTCCGAACAACCTTCGGGATCAAGTTGCGGGCGACTGGCTCTGCCGGACCGACCGCCGAGCGCAACGGTGTGCGCACCCGTTGGGTCACCCTGGGCGCTTATGTGGGGTGCTCGGTGTTGATCGTGCCCGCGGCGATCCTGTTGATGGTGCAGTCGGGTACGGGCAACGCCAGCATCGGCGACAGCTACACACTCGCCAGCATCGGTGCCGCGGTCCTCGGTGGAGCATCGATCTTCGGCGGCCGTGGTTCCTTCATCGGCGCGTTCCTGGGCGCGGTCCTCGTGACTCAGATCAACACTGTCGTGCAGTTCCTGGGGCTACCCCTCTACTGGCAGCAATGGCTGCTCGGCGGCCTGACGATCGTCGCGGCTGCGTTCTACTCCAAGTCCCGAACCCTCACCGAGCGGAGCTGATCAGACATGTCCACCTCCACCCAGCCGACTAGCGAGTCACGCACCCGGTCACTGGATGACCTCCGCCACCGACTCCCGTCGAACCAAACGACCTCGGTCATCGCGGTGACCATCGCGCTGTTCGTCCTGAGCTGGTTCCTCGCCCCGGGAACGTTGTCGGGCAGTGCGATCGACTCACTGTTGCCCTACGCCGGCATCCTTGCGATCGCAGCAATCGGGCAGACCATCGTCGTGATGCTCAAGGGTATCGATCTGTCACTGCCCGGGATGATGACGCTTGGCGCGCTGGTGAGCAGCAAGTACGCCAACGACCACGGCAGCATCCTCATCGCTCTGGTACTGGTGGCCGTGATCGCGGTCGTCGTCGGAGCGGTCAACGGGTTCGTGGTCTCGGCGTTCTCGGTGTCGCCGTTGGTGGCGACCCTGGCGATGAATGCAGTTCTGTTGGGTGCCGCGCTGGCGTACTCCGGTGGTACCCCGACGCGCGTACCCGATGACGTCGCGCGTTTCTCGTTGGAGAAGTCCCTCGGGGTCTCCCACACGGTATGGCTCGCCCTACTCCTGATGGTCGTGATGATGTTCGCGACCGGCCGCACCACCTGGGGCCGACGAATCATCTCGGTGGGCGCCAACGAACGCGCCGCACGCGTAGCCGGTGTGCGTACCTCCGGCATCAAGATCAGCGGATACAGCGCTGCCGCACTGTGTTACGCCGGGGCCGGTGTGCTGCTGGCCGGGTACGTGAGCACGCCCAATACCGATGCCGGCAACAGCTACCTGCTTCCTGCGATCGCGGCGGTTGTCGTCGGCGGAACCGCGCTCACCGGCGGGCGGGGCAACATCCTCGGGACCGCGGTCGGAGCGTTGTTCCTGAGTCAGCTGACCCAACTGGTGTTCTCTCTCGGCGCGCCGTCGTCGACGCAGTATCTCGTGCAGGCCGCGGTGATCGCGGTCGCGGTCGCGGTCCAGCAACAGGATGTCGGCCGGCTGATCCAGACGCTGCGCGGCAAACAGTCCGCGTAAGACGAACCTCCAACTCGAGAAAGGCGAGAACCATGGAAATCGGAGTTGTGTACTTCTTCACCGATAGAGGGCCGGACCCGATCGAATTCGCTCAGGCTGCGGAGTCGTACGGATTCGAGTCGCTGTTCGTGCCCGAACACACACATTTCCCGGTGTCGCGACGCACCGAGTACCCGGTTGCGTATGGCGGACCCGGATTGCCCGAGTTCTATCTGCGCACCTACGACCAGATGACGACACTGTCGATGGTGGCGGCCCGCACCGAGACGCTGAAGGTCGGCACCGGCGTCTGTCTGCTGGCTCAGCATGATCCCATCGCCAAGGCCAAACAGTTTGCCACCCTCGACCACCTGTCGAACGGCCGCGTGATCTGCGGTGTCGGATTCGGCTGGAACGTCGAAGAGGCCGAGGCGCACGGCGTCAACTGGAAGAAGCGCTACTCGACCGTCCGCGACAAACTCAAAGTGATGCAGGCACTGTGGTCGCAGGACGAGGCCAGCTACTCCGGCGACATCGCATCGCTCGAGCCGTCGTGGGCGTGGCCCAAACCGTTCCAGGGTAGGGAGATCCGCACCTACCTCGGAGGAGCAGGGCCGACCACCATGCGCCATGCCGCCCAGTGGGCGGATGCCTGGTACGTGGTTCCGCCGGTGGCCGATCCGACATTGGAGGACACGATCCCCCAGTTCCGTCGTGTCGTGGAAGAAGCGGGGCGCGATCCCTCGTCCGCGGGTATCGCGGTGGCGTCAGCGCCACCAGATGCGGCGGTGCTGGAGAAGTACCGAGCGCAAGGCGTCGAGCGCGCCGTGCTGTGGGTCGATCCCGCGGACTCCCCGGCCGAGGGCATGCGCAACCTGGAGACCGTATCCAAGGTTCTCGCCCAGCTCGGCTGATGAGCACCTGACGTCACCGAATCACCATCAACAACAAAGGAGTACATCATGACTGCTGCAGACACCATCGACCTGACCGATCTCGCTGACCGACTCGGCCGACTCGAGGACGTCAAGGCCATCGAGGATCTGAAGTATCGCTATGCGAGCTTGTGCGACAACAACTACGACCCCGAGGGCATTGCCGCACAGTTCGCGCCCGACGGGCGCTGGGTCGTCGACGGGGAAGGCGGCTCAATGGTGGGCCGCGACGAGATCAAGGCACATTTCCGCGCTTTGAGCGAACGCATCACCTGGGCCCTGCACTATGTCATGGCGCCGCGCATCGAGGTGTCGCAGGACCGCAACACCGCGATCGGATACTTCTACCTGCTGTGCCTGTGCACCATCGAGAAGACCGACAACCCGGCCGAGAAGGACGCGGTCATCCTGACCATCAACTACACCGACCAGTTCGTCAAGCTGGATGGCAAGTGGTACTTCCAGGAACTCCTCGGCAAGACCCATCAGGTGTCCAACTGGGAAGAGGGTTGGGTCAAGCAGCCGTTTCGTGACTGACGTATCCAGTCGACTGATTCGGTCTAGGACCCACCACGTGGGCCCGACGCCTGGTCCGGCGGAAGTAGATGTGGCTGACCCAATCCTTCTGCCGGACCAGGCGTCTGTCTGTGACCGGCGCTGCCAGCGCACCTACGTCACAGATGTGTCAAGCCGCCAAGCGGTGCTGCTCGTACGTGAGATCGAGAGAGTTGCCGCAGACCTGAGATATCAGATCTCCTTGCGTGGTCGGCCGGCCCGTGAGACGTTCGCAGAACGAGAATGGCTTGACGAAGCGCAACAGCACGTTGCTCGGCTTCGTGAAAGCTACGGACTCGGTTGTAACCTTCACGGACAGTAGAGGGCTGATAGATGCTGTGGACCGTGGCCCAAGACCCCAAAACCGGGTGAAGCGAGTTCGCTACAGCGACATGCCTCCGTCGATGGGGAGGACGGCTCCGGTGATCCAGGAAGCCTCGACGGCGAACCGACCGATCCAGTCCGCGATCTCGTCAGGCTGGCCGAGCCGGCCCATCGGGTTGGCTGCAGCGCGGCTCGCGAGCATCGCGGACTCTTCGGTGTCGGTCATGCCCGCGGTGCGGAACAGCGGGGTGTTCGTCGGTCCCGGGGCCACCGCGTTGACACGTACGCGTGGTGCGAGTTCCCGTGCCCAGCAACGTGTCAGGTGTGCCACCGCAGCCTTGGATGCGGAATAGTGGGAGTTCGACGCCGATGATCGAATGGCCACCGTGCTGGCGATGTTCACCACGCTGCCGCGACTGGCTTGAAGCGCAGGAAGCAGCGACTGGGTGACGATGGAGGTGCCGACGACGTTGACGTCGAAGAGAGTCTTCACCTCGGGGATCGGCACCGTGGCGAGTTCGTCCAGCAGGAACATGCCCGCGGAGTTGACCAGAAAGTCGATGTCTCCCTCGGCCATCGCGGCCGCAGCGGCGGTGCGTACCGAGTCCTCGTCGGTGACGTCGACGGTTCGCCGGGTGACTTCTGACAGACCGTCACTTTCAAGTCGGTGCTCCGGCTGCAGATCCCATGCCTCGACGAGAATCGAATGGCGAGAGAATAATTCAACGCATGACCGGCCGATTCCGCTGCCGGCACCGGTCACGACACCGCGCATCCGCGCGTGGTGCGGACGAAGCGAGCTCTCGGTCACATGGCCTCCTGTGCTCGGGCGGGGTCAGTGGGTCAGCGTTTTCGTGGTGTCGAGACCAGCGCCAGTCAGAGCGCGCACCTGCATTTCGTCGAATGCGAGCTCGTCGGGCTTCTCGCGGCTGAGGTAACTGCCGATCACGCAGCCGAGGAACCCGGCCGGAACCGAGAACAGGATCGGGAACGCGAGAGGAAATGGTGCGGTGGTCGACAGCGAATCGGATACCAGCGGAGCCAGGCTCGGCCACACCAGGGGGCCGGTCACGATAAGCACCAGCGATGTGACGAGTCCCGACAACGCACCGACGACCGCACCGAGAGTGCGCATCCGACGCCAGAGCATCGTCATGATCAGAACCGGGAAGTTGGAGCTGGCGGCGGTTGCGGTGGCCAGTGTCGCCAGAAAGGTGACGTTTTGTGCACTGCCGATGACCAGCGTCACTCCGACGGTGATGAGGACCAGCGCCACGGCAGCGACGCGGCCGACCGTGATCTCCTCGCGTTCGGGCCGATGAAACGACTTCGCCCACAGGTCGTGTGCGACTGCGCTGGAGGCGCTGAGGACGAGCCCGGAGGCCACGGCGAGGAGCGTCGCGATCGAGATCGCCACAACCAGTGCCAGGAGTAGGTCGGCGGCGAAGCCTTCACCGCCGCCGAGCCACACGGTCAAGGCGGGAAGGGCGAGATTGCCGCCCTTTCCCGCGACTTCCTCACCGCCGGTGCCCAGCGCCGCACGCGCGGCGATCCCCAGAAATGCGATGAGAACATTGAAGCCGCCGATCAAACTGATGGCCCAGATCGCCGAGCTCCGCGCCTGCACGGCGTCGGGGACGGTGAAGAATCGCATCAGGACATGGGGGAGGCCGACGGCCGACAAGGTGACGGCCACCGCCATCGAGACGATGTTCCACGCGCCACCGAACGAGTTGCCGGTCGCGAGGTATTCGTCCAGGTAGGAGCTCTGCGCAACCGCGGATTCGATGATGTTCAACGGGTTGGGGTCGATGCGGATCAGCACCAGCAACACCAAGAGTGCGACGACCGACATCAGGGAGACGGCCTTGATGATCTGCAGCCACGTGGTCGCCAGCATTCCGCCGAAGAGCACGTAGGTCAACATGAGGACTGCGGCAATGACGACGCCCCACGTGAAATCGATGCCGGCGAGGGCCTCCATCAGGACGCCACCGGCCACCAACTGGGCAAGCAGGTAGAAGATGCAGATGAAGAGCGTCGAGATGGCCGAGACTATCCGGACAGGACCGGAACGCAGTCGGGTCGCCAATGCGTCCGCGAAGGTGAATCTGCCGAGATTGCGCAACTTCTCGGCGATCAGGAACAACACCATCAAGAAGATTCCGCACGCGAAGACGGCGTACATGACCCCATCCATGCCGTACATGTAGGCGAGCCCTGCGTAACCGAGCAGCGAGGCGGACGACAGGAAGTCGCCCGCAATGGCAATCCCGTTCTTGCGTCCGGTCATCTGACCGCCGGCAGTCCAGAATTCGGCGGATGTCCGGGTGCGGCGGGAGGCGTAGTAGGTGGCAACGAATGTGATGCACAGGAGTCCGACAGTCACTACGACCGCGGTGAAGTTGAAACCATCACGCATCGGGGGCACCTGTCTTCCGAATCTCGGTGAGACCTTCCGTCTGTGTCAGCACGTCGTCGGCGAGTTGATCCCAGCGTCGTGCGCGCCGCACGTACCACGCGCCCAGTGCCATCACGGTGACGACATACAGCAGGCCCAGCATGATGCCGATGCTCAAACCAGGGATGGGTCTGCGAGACACGATGTCGGGTGCGAACGCGACGAAGCCCAGAAGTAGGCAGAATGCTGTGGAGAACACCGACCATGCCAGTGCGAAGAAGGACCTGCGGTCATCGCGGAGGCGCCGCATCGGCGTCCCTTCCCAGATCTCACTCCAGTTTGGCTGTGGTGCGGTGGTGTCGTCCATGTCCGTGCTGCTCCTCGTGTGGGCGATGTCCAGCGACCGGCTTGCAACGGGTTTTCGTCCCGCATGTGACCGGGTTCGGTTCTGGAAGATGGCGTTGCCTTCGTCACGATAACGAACGTGCGTTTGTTTGTCGAGTGTTGGTCGAAGGCGACGTAGGACAGAGCGCACACGACCGCGGCACCCGAGTGAATCGGGTGCCGCGGTGGTGGAGGTGGTCAGCGAACAGACAGCCTCGCTGTCACGGCTGTTGCTGCGGCGGAACCACGCTTACCGGTTCCGGATCGGTCAACTTGCCGTCTTTCATGGTGAGCACGATCATCTTGTTGCCGCAGATGGCCTGCATGCCCGGGATCGCGGTGCCGTTACAGGTGAAGGTGATTCCGTCGCCTGCGGGCAGTGGTACGTCCTTGGCGTTGCGCAGTGCGTCGCCGACGGTCTGCTTGGTGACCTCACCGTTGAGTCCCTGAACAGCCCGCACGAAGCCGAGCATGCTCTGATACCCGGTGACGGCGAACCCCTCGATGGGGGTGTCGGGGGCGTATTCGGCCATGATCTCGCGGAACAGGACCGACTCGGGGTTGTCGGAGACCGAGTCGCCGCTGCTGAAGATCTTCATGTCCTCCACCGCGGCCGGGCCGACGGCCGAGACGACCTCGGGAGCCGCACACGTCTGCGGTGAGATCGGCTGGGCCGTCGATCCCAGTGTGCTCAGGGCCTTGAGGACCGAGGTGCAGACAGTGGATTCACCGTAGACGAGCACCCCCTGAGGGTCCTTGTCGAGGCCTGCGCTCACCTGCGGGGTGGCGTCGGGAGAACCGAAGGGGATGGTGATGAGCTCGAACTCCATACCGTTGGCCCGGAAGGCCGGACCGCCCATGCGTTCCAGCGATCCGGTCGCCGCCGGGCTGTCGATGCTGTAGGCGACAGCGGTCTGCCAGCCTTGTTCCTTGCCGTAGGCGGCCATCGCCTGCGACGTGTTGGACCCGGCGGTCCACACAAAGGAGTTCTCGCTCATGATCTCCGCGGGACTACCGCCGAGGGCGGTGGCGTAGGGAATGCCCGCACCGGTGATGATGGGGTTGATGATGCTGCCGAGCCCGGTGCTGGTGACCACGACTGCAGGCAGGTTCTGCTCGACCATCTGATTGGCGCAGTTGCGTGCGGCCGTGGGTTCTTCTTGTGTTTTGCACACCACCAGTTCGATCGGGCGGCCGGCGATTCCACCGAGGTTAGCATTCGCATACTCGGTGGCTGCTTCGGCAGCCTCTCGTGTTTCGGGCTGTGAGATGGCCTGCCCGCCCTCGTTGGTGATGAGGCCGATCTTCACCGGTTCACCTGAGGCGGCGTTGCCGGCGTAGGCGCCGGAGGGTACTGCGGCGCTCGATTCGCCACTCCCGCCGTCGGCGGAGCTGTCCTCATCGTCGCTGCTGCACGCGGTCATGGTCGCGAACACCACTGTTGCGGCCGCGACGGCTGCGGCCAGCCGCAGTCTCCTGGTTCGACGAGCGGTCTTCATGGGTTTACCTTTCGACGGACGGCACATGCCGTGTTTCATCTGTCATCTGGACTTGTCGTTCCGTGTGCATGCGCGAAATGAACTGCTTCGCTGGTTCTTCGGGCCAAGGTTTCTCAGGGGGATCAGGTGACGGTGTCGGCGGTGGCGGACGCGGGCACGCCGCCCTCGGGATCTGTGTCGTCCCCGAGGTAGGCCTGTTCGATCCGTAGGGGATCTGCTTTGAGCACGTCGGCGTCGTCTTCGAGTACTTTTTCTCCGTGGCGCAGAACCATGGCGGTGTCGGCGACCTCGAGCGCGAGTGCGACGTGTTGTTCCACCAGGACGATTGCCGTGTCGGTGTCATCGGCAACCTGTCTCATCACCGGGAGGAGACGTTCAACGATGACCGGCGCCAGGCCCATGCTCATCTCGTCGATGAGCAACACATTCGGATTCTGTGCCAGCGCACGGCCGATGGCCAGCATCTGCTGCTCGCCGCCCGACAGTGCACCGGCGGCGACTTTCAGTCGATCACGCAAACCGGGAAAGTAGTTGAGGATTCGGTCCCGCTCACTCGTCCACCTGCGACGACTCGACACGGCCAGCCGCAGGTTCTCGGCGACCGTCAGCGTAGTGAACAACGCCCGATTGTCGGGAACGAGAACCAGACCGGCACGCGAGGTGCCCCGCGCGTCGCCGCTCTTGAGTGCCGTGCCATCTACCTCAACCGAACCCCCGAGACTCGGGATGAGACCCGACAGGGTGAGAAGCACGGTGGTCTTGCCGGCGCCGTTGGGGCCCAGCATCGCCAGGATCTCTCCCTTGTTCAGTTCGAGATCGAGGCCGCGCACGCAGGGCCTGCCCTTCGTGTAACCGGCGGCGAGATCGTCGCATCGAAGTACCGTGGTCATGCGTGCAACTCCTGTCCGCTATGGGTGGCGCCGAGGTAGGCACGGGTGACGTCCGGATTGCGGCGTACCTCGTCGGGTGTGCCGACGGCGATGGGTCGTCCGAGATCGAGCACCACGATCCGGTCGCACACGTCGAGAACCAGTTCCATGTCGTGGTCGACCATCACGATGGTGGTGCCGTTGTCCCGGATCGCTCGGAGACGTCGGCCGAGCCACTGACTTTCGGTGGTATCGAGACCGGCTGCGGGTTCGTCGAGGAGCACCACGCGTGGCCGCCCGGCCAGAGCTCGTGCGACGGAAACCAATTGCCGCTGTCCCTGGGAGAGTTCGCGGACCGGCCGATCGATCACCTTGTCGAGGTGCAACACCTCGAAGAGTCTGGTCATCTGAGCAGAGTCCAGTGGTGGTCGACCGGATCGCCGATGCCGTGATGCTGTGGTGCCGACCTCGACGTTCTCGCCGACCGACAGGTCGTCGTACAGATCGATACCCTGGAAGGTCCGACCCAGACCGGCTCGGCTCCGTTGATGCGGCCGCATCTTCGCGAGCGGTCGGCCCTCGAGACTGACTCGGCCGTCGGAATCCGCGAACCCGCTGACCGCGTCGATGAAGGTGGTCTTACCGGCACCGTTGGGCCCGATGAGGCCGATGATCTCGCCCTCGCGCACCTCGAATGACACGTCGTCGAGTGCGGTGATACCGCCGTAGTGGACCCCGACGCCCTGGGCGGCGAAGATCACCTCGCCGACTTCGCGAGCGGGCCCCGAAGGCGTGACATCATCGGCCGCGAGAGTCACGTCGAGATCGGTGTTCGTGTCTGCGTCCGTCGACCTGCCGAAGCGCGCCTTCACCTGGTCGATCCGCTTGTAGACATCAGAGATGATGCCCTCTGGGCTGGCGATGATGGTGACCACCAACAGGATTCCCGTGATCACGTGGTAGTACTCACCGACGTTGGCCACACGGTCGAGGAACACGAACATGATGCCACCCGCACCCATCACACCCGCCAGCATGGCGCCGGATACACAGGTGATGCCTGCCAGGTAGCAGATCGCGAACATCGCGATGCCGCCGATCGCGGTGAACGCTTCCGGGACCGCCATGGTTTGTTGATAGGCCATCAGCGAGCCGCCGATACCCGCGATGAAGGCGCCGATGGCGAAGGCGACGAGCTTGATGCCGGACACGTTGATCCCCGACGCGGCGGCGGAACGCTCGTTCGCTCGAACCGCGAGCATCGACGCGCCCAGACGACTGGTGCGCAGTGCCACCACGGCCAGCGCGAGAACCACCAGGACGACGAGGCAGACGATTCCGAACGAGATACGCGGGTACGAATCGCCGACGCCGATGCCCAAATCGATGCCGAACAGCGACGGAGGTTCGACTTTGGCGCCGTCGATGCCGCCATTGAGGCTGTTGTTGCGGAACCAGAAGGCTTCCAAGAACACCGCCAGGCCCAGCGTCACGACAGCCACCGGCAAGCCCCGGATCCGTAGCGCCGGAAGGCCGACCACGACGCCGACAATCGTCGCGACGAGCGCGGCCAGAATCGGGGCGATGGGGAACGGGATACCCATGTCCATGGTGAACCTGCTGAGCATGAACGCTGCAACACCACCGAGAGTCAACTGTGCCAGCGAGATCTGCCCGGCGAACCCGGTCACGACGACCTGCGAGAGGGCGATGATGGCCAGCGTGAACGTCATGATGATCGCACCGCGATAGCTGCCCTCGGTGAACAGCAGGAATCCGAGGGCGACAATGGTCCATACGGCGGCGATCACCGCCACATTTCTCGGCCTGCGCGCGACGCCCAGGGTGTTCTGGATGATCGCTCCGCGGGTGGGCAGCGGCTTTCCGCGGAACACCAGGAACACCAGCATGATGACCAAGGGGATCAGTTCGGAGACACCCGATTGCGGAATCCAGTCGACCGTGGACTGCAGATGCGTCATCTCCGACTGCAGCACGCCGATACCGAGTCCCGCTGCGACGGCCGGTCCGATTGCGCTGAAGTTGCCGACCAGCGCGGCGGCGAGAGCCGGCACGATGAACAGCGTGTACGAGACCGGGATGAGCGGAACGATCGGGGCGATCAGGATACCCGAGAGGCCCGCGACCATCGTGCTCAACGCCCAATTGGCATAGGCGATCCGCTCCGGTGACAACCCGGTGACCAGCGCGCCGGTCTCGGTCTCTGCTGCCGCCCGGGTCGCCAACCCGAAGCGGGTGAGGCGGAACGCCAGGATCAGCAGGATGGTGATGACCACGATGAGTCCGGCGAACCAGAGCCGATCGGCCGGCACCCGGATGTCACCGATCTCGACGATGCCGGTCGGCAGGATCGGGTCGACGGTGACCGGTGTGGTGCCGATGCGTGCGGCTAGCAATGCCTGGATGGCCAGCATCAGCGCGATCGAGGCGACCGCTTTCGCGGTGGCAGGTGCCGTGCGCAGCAGTCGGAACACCGCGAAGTAGAGCAGAGCGCCCAGTCCGGCCGCGATCAGCAGCGAGATCACCATGGCCGGGAACAGACCCAGCGGCCCACCGAGATCGAGTGTGGTGGGGAACCCCGGGATCGGGATCAGCAGTTCACCACCGCGAAGGTAGGCGTAGGTGTAGGCGACATACAGTGCGACCGCACCGGTGGCGAAGTTGACGACCCCAGAACTGCGGTAGGTCATCACGAGGGCGAGAGCAAGCGCTGCGTAGACTGCGCCATTTCCCAAGCCCAGCAACAGGAATTGGATGTCTTGTGTCATCGGAACCTCTTTGAGGCTGGTAACTGGATGGGGTGTGCCGGTGTGTTACTGGCCACCGACGACCGAGGCGTCGGTCAAGGTGCCGTCCTCGAGGGTGGCGACCACCGAGCCCTTGCCACACACGGCGGGCAGTTGCGGGTTCGCGCTCCCGTCACACGTGAATGTCAGGCCGTCACCGGCCGGCAATACCACGTCGCGCGCCGACCGGATCGCGGCCGAGACCGCCGCGGGTGAGGTGTCGGTGCCGTCGAGGGACGCCGTCGCACGGACCAGTCCGAGGACGCCCTGGTAGCCGACGTAGGCGTATCCGGAGATGTCCGTATCGGGGTTGTACTGCTCGATGACACTCCGATACAGCTGGGCCTCGGGGTCGTCACCACTGGTCATCGCGGCGGTGAAGATCTTCGTTCCGTCGATGGACGGGCCGACGGAGGCGACGATGTCCGGCGTCGCGCAGGCCTGAATGCCCATCTTCTCGCCGCTGTATCCCAGTGTGCCCAAGGACTTCAGCGCCGACGTGCACAGCGTTCCCTCGCCGACGATCACGACCCCTTCCGGTGAGTCGGCCAGTCCGGCACTGACCTGCGGGGTGGAGTCCGGGGTACCCGGCGGAATCGTGACGATCTCCAGCGCCACGCCGTTCGCCTCGAAGGCGGCCTTGCCGAACGACTGGAGACCGCTCACGGCGGCCGGCACATCGATGGTGTACGCGGTGACGTTCTGCATGCCCTCGCTCTTGGCGTGTTGGGCCATCGCTTGCAGGCTCGACGGGAAGCCACCCGACCACAGGAAGGAATTGTCGCTGGTCAACTCCTGCATGCTCTGGCCCGCCGCGGAGACGTAGGGGATGTCGGCGCCGGTGATGATCGGTACCAAGATGTCGCCCTGTCCGGTCGTGGTGACCACCACGGCCGACACCTCGCTCTCCACCATGCGGTTGGCGCAGTCACGGGCAGATGCCGGTTCCTCGGCATTGAGGCAGGTGACGAGTTCGATCGGGTGACCACCGATGCCGCCGAGCTGATCGTTGGCGTACTCAGCGGCCGCCTCGGCGGCCATCCGATTGTCCGGCTCCGAGATCGCCTGCCCACCTTCGTTGTTGATCAATCCGATCTTGATCGGTGTGCCGGCTGCGGTGTTGCCGGGGAACGACGCGGACGGTTGGGCGACACCGGACTCGCTCGACGCCGAGTCGCTCTCGTCGGTGCAGGCGGCCAGGAACGTCAGCGCCACGGCCGCCGTGGTCGCGGTCAGCACTTTGCCGGGACGAAGTCCGCGAAGGGGATTCATCTGATTCCTTTTCGATTCGCCAGGTCGGACGGGCTGCGAGTCGGCGAGGCGTTGCGCGCCTCTTATCTCGCGTAGATGACCTAGATAACTATGTGTGATGAGTCACTATGGCACAACGGGCGTGAAGATGTCACCACTTTGCGCGACTTTCGCGATCTCGAACTACTTGTCGATGCCGGTGTATGCGGGGCCGAGGGTGTTGTTTCCGACGTAGCGGAAACCGGCCCCTGCTTGAGTTGTTGCAAGTTAACGTAGTCATACATGTATTGCTGAGTAGGTAGGAGTGAGACCGTGACCACAAGTGAAATCCCAGCCGTTCAGTCGGTGCAGGTTCCGTCGGGCCCGGTGGACCGACGATTTGTCGGAAAGGTTGCGCTGGTGACCGGTGCTGCTCGGGGTCAGGGTCGCGCCGTGGCGGTACGACTGGCCGCCGAGGGTGCTGATGTGATCGCGATCGACATCTGTGCGGATCTGCCGACCACGCAGTATCCGGGGTCGTCCCCGGAGGATCTGGCCGAGACGATGCGTTTGGTCGAGGAGCGCGGCCGCCGAATCGTGGCCTCGCAGACCGATGTCCGTGACTTCGCGGGCATGCAGGACGCGGTACGGCGCGGGGTTGCCGAACTCGGCCGGCTCGACGTCGTGGTGGCCAACGCGGGGATGACGACCGCTGCGCAGGCCTGGGAGATCACCCCGGAGAACTGGGAGGCCTCGATCGGGGTGAACCTGACCGGCGCCTTTTATACGGCCAAGGCCGCCATTCCGTCGATGATCGCACAGGCCACCGGGGGGTCGATCGTGTTCGTCAGTTCGACGGCGGGCCTGCGCGGGCTGCCCTTGCTGGCCGACTACGTCTCGGCGAAGCACGGGGTGACCGGCTTGGCGAAAGTGCTGGCCAACGAACTCGGTCTGTATCGGATCAGGGTGAACTCGATCCATCCGTTCGGCGTGGAGACCGGTCTCAAGGTAACCGAACTGCACCCTCAGCTCGAAGCGACTCCGGCCTACGCGCCCTTTTATCAGGGGACGCTCCCGGACCGCATCAGTCAGGCCGAGGACATCGCCGCCGCGATCGCCTGGCTGGCGTCGGATGAAGCGCGGCATGTCACAGGCGTCCAGTTGCCTGTGGATCTCGGTCGTGCCAATCGGTAGGCAAGGCAAGCTACCCAGCGTCGACCCAACGGTCTGTTGAAACGCCTAACATAGTCAACTATGTTAGCTATGTAGCTTGCCTTTGCCCGCGTCAGGAGTCATCCATGCTCACCACACGTTTCACCGAACTTTGCGGGATCGAACATCCCATCGTCCAGGGCGGGATGATGTTCGTCGGGCGCGCCGAACTCGCGGCGGCGGTCTCCAACGCCGGTGGTCTCGGGATCATCACCGCGCTGACCCAGCCGACCCCGGACGACCTCGCCGCGGAGATCGCGCGCTGCCAGGCGCTCACGGACCGGCCGTTCGGCGTCAACATCACACTCACGCTCTCCATCAACCCGCCGCCGTTCGAGGAGTACCGGCAGGTGATCATCGAGTCGGGCGTGACCATCGTGGAGACCGCCGGGTCCGATCCAACGGTTCACATCGAGCACCTCAAGCAACACGGGATCACGGTTATCCACAAGTGCACCAGCGTCGCGCACGCGCTCAAGGCGGAGCGGATCGGCGCCGATGCCGTCAGCATCGACGGGTTCGAATGCGCCGGGCACCCCGGCGAAGACGACATACCCGGTCTGGTGTTGATCCCGGCCACCGCGGACGCACTGAACATCCCGTTCGTCGCGTCCGGCGGTTTCGCCGACGGGCGGGGCCTGGCCGCCGCACTGGCACTCGGAGCAGACGGGATCAACATGGGGACGCGCTTCATGTGCACCGAGGAGAGCCCGGTGCACGACAACATCAAGCAACTCATCGTCGAGGGCACCGAGAAGGACACCCGCCTGATCATGCGCCAGCTACGCAACAGCATGCGGGTCTCGCGCAACACGGTCAGCGACGAGGTGATCGCGATCCTCGGGCAGGGTGGCCGATTCCGGGACATCAAGGAGTTGGTGGCGGGTGTGCGTGGCCGTCGGGTCTTCGCCGAAGGAGACCCCGAACTCGGCGTGTGGACGGTCGGCCTGAGCCAAGGCCTCATCCATGACATCCCCTCGGCGGGTTCCCTGGTGCAGCGGATCGCCGCCGATGCGGAGTCGGTGATCCGCGGCCTGGAGAATCGCGTCGTGGTGGCGGAAACCGCGGCCGGCCGGGGGGTGCGCTGATGCCCGACGGACCGTCGAGCGACACCGAGATACCGCTGCTCGTCGAGCGTGACGGCACCGTCGCCGTGCTGACGTTGAACCGTCCGGATCGACGCAACGCCATCAACCGCGCGATGCGCAAGGCGATCAAGAAGGAACTATGGCGCGCCGATACCGATGACGACGTGCACGCAGTCGTGATCACCGGTGCCGGAACGTCGTTCTCATCCGGAGTGGATCTGCCCGAGGCGCTGTCGGGACCGTCGCCGAGAACCGAGGGGCCCACCCCGACCCAGGTGCTGCGCGCTATCTCCAAACCCGTCATCGCCGCGGTCAACGGACCCTGCTACACAGGCGGTTTCGAATTCGCGACCAATTGCTCGTTCATCATTGCCTCCGAGAAGGCCGTGTTCGCCGACACACACGCACAGATCGGTCTGCTCAACGGATGGGGCGGCAGCGCCATGTTGCCGCGCACGGTCGGGTTGGCGGCCGCGATCCAGATCATTCTCAGCGGCGAACCCTTCGACGCGCACACAGCACTGCGGATCGGGTTGGCCAACGAGGTCGTCGACCATGAGCGGCTGATGGTGCGGACCCTCGAGATCGCTCACGCGATCGCCGATGGACACCCCGGTGCAGTGCAGCGCATGCTGCGACTGCTGAAAGACGGTGCCGGCGCGTCGGTCACCCAGGCCCTCGCGCTCGAGGCCGAGGCCGCCGTGTCGTTTCGCACCAGCGGCAACGAGATCGGAGCGCGCTACGGCAACCAACGATCGACGGCAGGAGAGTCGGCCCGATGACCGCACAGCAGGTGGCGTCGGCCGGGGAATCGTCGGCAACCGAGGTGGATTCGGGTTCCTCGTGGCGTGCGCGCCTGGCCGAACTCCTCGACGACCATCGGCGACGTCCGAGGCCGACAACGTCACAGGACCGGTTCGACGCCGCGATCGCCTGGCAGTCCGAACTGGTGGACGCAGGTCTCGCCGCGCCGGGCTGGCCGACGTCGGTGGGCGGTCTGGGCCTCGACGTCACCGATCAGCTCGATTACCACCGGATGATGACCGCGGCCGGAGCGCCGAAACATCCGTGCAGTCTGTCCTTCATCGTTGCGCCGACGCTCATCGTGCACGGAACCCCGGAGCAGCGCCAGCGCTACCTCGAACCGCTGCTGCGCGCCGAAGAGTTCTGGTGCCAGGGCTTCTCGGAACCCGGAGCAGGCAGCGACCTCGCGTCGCTGTCGACTCGTGCGGTGCGCGATGGCGACACGTATCGGGTGACCGGACAGAAGATCTGGACGACGATGGCCGACCGGGCCGACTGGATGTTCGCGCTGGTGCGCACCGGGCCGGCGGGGCGGGGAACCGCCGGGATCACGTATCTGTTGATCGCGATGGATTCCCCGGGGGTCGAGGTCCGGCCATTGCGAGATGCCGCCGGCGGTCGACACTTCGCCGAGGTGTTCTTCGATGACGTCGTGGTCCCCGTGGCCAATCGGGTGGGTGCCGAGGGGGAGGGCTGGTCGATCATGCGGACCTCACTCGGGCACGAACGCGCCACCGCCTTCCTCGCCGACGAGGTCAAGTACCGCACCACAGTGGACAAGGTCGCCCGGCTCGCGGTTGCCCGGGGCTACCGCGACGATGCGCTGGTCCGCCAAGAGCTCGCGGCCCTGGAGACCGACGTCCGCACGATCACGACCAACAGCGCGCGTGCGTTGAGCGCAGTGCTGCGCGGCGAGGATCCGGGTGCGATCGCGTCGATCAACCGACTGGTCAAATCCGAGTTCGAGCAGCGGATGCATCGACTGGCGTTGCGCCTCACCGGGGCCGGTGCGGTCCTCGGGCGTCGTTCTGCCGGCGCGGTCGACGGTGGTCGGTGGACCCACGGCTACCTGATGACGCGGGCGTCCACCATCGGTGCGGGCACCGCGGAGATCCAGCGCAACACGATCGCGGAATCGGTACTGGGGCTCCCGTCGCATCGTGGTGAAGGTCGCCGTGCCCCGACCGTGTCACCGGGCAGGCCGCTGGCCGCACCGGGTTCCGACGAGGCCGCCGTGCGCTCTGCGGTGGGCGACGTCGTCTCCTCGCTGGTCGAGACGGATTCGCTCTTGTCCGGTCGGATCGACAGGACGCAGGTGTGGAGATCGCTCGTCGAGTTCGGACTGCCCGGCTTGGCGTTTCCTGAATCAGTGGGCGGAGGTGGGGCACCGCTGGGGCTGATGTGCGCGGCGGTCGAAGAGGCAGCACATCATCTCGCACCGGTGCCGCTGGTTCCGACCATCTCGGCGCTGGCGCTGTTGTCGGCCGTCGGTGCGACTGATGCCGCCACGCGGGTGATCTCGGGGGCGCGTGCCGCGGTGGTGGTTGCACCCCAGGAGACGGTCTGGAACACCGCAGGTCCTGCCGAAGCAACGGGATCGGTGAGAATCGACGACAACGGTGTGCTGTCGGGAACGGTGAGCTGTGTTGTCGGTGCGCCCGACGCGGAGCTGTTGGTCGTGGTGGCGGCGTCGGCGGAGGCCGGAGATGCCGCGGTGGTCGTGGTGGAGCAGGCGGACGCCCGGATCATGGTGGAGGAACCTCTCGACCTCACGGCATCAGTTGGTGCGGTCGGTTTCGATGGCGTCCGCGGCGTGCTCGCCGCCACGGGTGACACCGCGAAACGTGCTGTCGCCGAAGCAGAGCGGATCACTTTGCTGGTGCTTGCCGCCGATTCTATCGGCGTGGCGACCCGCGCGGTGGCGATGGCCGTCGACTGGGCCGGGCAGCGCGAACAGTTCGGACGCCCGATCGGATCGTTCCAGGCGGTGTCGCATCGTTGTGCCGACATGCTCGTCGACGCGGAGGGTGCTCGCAATCAGGTTCAGGCGGCTGCCGCGGTTGATCCGGCATCCGACGATGCCGACATGCTCGCACGCCTGGCTGCCGCGCATGCGTTGAGTGCGGCTGTGCGTGTGAGCGAAGCGTGCATCCAGGTACACGGTGGGATCGGGTTCACCTGGGAGCACCCGGCGCACTTGCTACTGCGCCGAGCTCTCTCCAACGAGGCGTGTCGCATCAGACCCGAGGCCCTGCGGGACGAGGTGGCCGAACGGGTACTCGCCAGGATTGAATCGGAGTAACCGGTCACGACGACAATGGGGGCCGGTCGGCGATCACTCGCCGGCCGGCCCATTGCCAACCGCCCCTGTGAGAGAGGGCAACCCGGGGAACCCCTCAGTCTCCGGAAGTCGGTTCGCGGTAGAACGCCGCGAGCTGAGCGGCGGCCGCACTCAGGCCCAGCGCGAGAGATGTCAGCAGGGCACGGTCACCGGCAAGCCGCCGATCCCAGCCGAGGGCTCGGTCCACACTCCACCGTCCGGGTCCAGTACCCGCGAGAACGGCCGATGCCACCGCGAGATTGGTGACATACTCCCATCCTTCGGCGGTGATGAAAAAACCGTTGCGCAGGTGCACCGACCGAGCCGCCACCGCCATGGTCCCGATCCCGGCGGCAGCGGACACCGGTGTGGCGAGACCGAGTACGAGTGCGCCGCCGGCGCCCACTTCGACCACCGCACTGGACACCGCCTGTAACCGCGGCCGACGAAACCCGATGGAGCCGAACCATCCTGCGGTACCGCCCAGAGATCGAGCGTGCTTGATGCCGTGCGCGATCAGTGTTCCGCCGACGGCGCCGCGCAGCAGCAGCG
Organism: Gordonia prachuapensis; assembly: GCF_036350515.1. NCBI lineage: Bacteria > Bacillati > Actinomycetota > Actinomycetes > Mycobacteriales > Gordoniaceae > Gordonia > Gordonia prachuapensis. The sequence continues at coordinate 80,904 of NZ_JAZDUE010000007.1, forward strand.
GCGCGATCGCTCCGACACCGGACGTGGGCTCGGATCGCCGCAGGGTACTGCGCAGCACGCTCAGACGTCCCACTCGAGGAAGATGTTGCCGTTCGGACCGAGCTGTCCACCGGACTCGGTGGGATGCGAATCGGCCGCCAACCGGTAGTTCGGAATGTAGCGATGCCATTCCTCCAACGCGATCCGCAGTTCACGGCGGGCCAGGTGCGAGCCGAGGCAGCGGTGCGGACCGGCGCCGAACGCGATGTGGTTGTTGGGGCTCCGGTCGAGCTGAACCTCTTTCGCGTCATCAAATGCGGCCTCGTCCCGAGTGGCCAGGTTGAGCGGTAGGCAGACCATCTCGCCGGCCTTGACCGGACAACCGGCGATTTCGACGTCCTCCAACACCTTTCGGGAGGGGATCACGATCGCGAACGCACGCAGCATCTCCTCTATGGCCGAGGGGATCAGATCGGGGTCGTCGACGATCGCCTGCCGGTCTTCCTGGTGCGTCGACAGATGTAGGAAGGTCGTGCCCAGCGTCGCGGTGACGGTGTCGAGCCCCGCCATGAACATCAGGATGCAGAACGACTCCAGATCCTCCTGCGTCGCAGGCTTACCGTCGATCTCGAAATCGATGGCCTTGCTGATCAGGTCGTCCTGCGGTTCCTTGCGGCGTTCGTCGATGAGAACGCGGAAGTATTCAGTGAGTTCGACAGTCGCCACGCCACGGCGCCTCGCGGTCTCCTCGGCATCGCCGGAGACGTGCAGGATCTCGTCCTCCCAATGCAGGAACTTGTCGAGGTCCTCGAAGGGCATGCCCATGAGTTCGAGGAAGATGAACGACGGGTACTGCAGCGCGAAATCCTGCATGAAGTCGCAGCGGCCCTTCGTCGCGATCTCCTTGATCAGGGTCACGGCGCGTTCGCGGACCTTGTCCTCGAGGCGTTCGACGTGCTTGGGCGAGAACAACGGATTGAGCTGTTTGCGCCACTGCTTGTGTTCGTCACCGTCGAGCATCTGGGGTATCCACCGAAAAGTCGGGTTCGGATTGAACACCGTCACCGCGGTGTTGGAGAAGACCTTGGCGTTCTGATACGCCTTGATGATGTCCTCGTAGCGGGTCACGATGTAGTGCCCGTTGGCGAACTCGTTGCGGATGACGGGAGCTTCGTCGCGGAGCCGGTCGTAGCGGGCCAACTTCTCGCCGAAGTCCAGCTCGGCGTAGTGATTGAAATTGTGGACCGGGCAGGTCGGTGCCTGGTCGGATGTCTGTTCTGCGGTGCTCATGAACTCCTCCTCGTTGTCGGTTGTCTCGGTGGGCTGAAATCGGGGGGTCAGCGCACGTCGGCGGATGTAGGCGTGGGTTCGGTGCACAAGTGCATGGGGCCGAGACGTGTTGCGGCCAAGAGGTTGTCGATGTCAACTCCCAGGTCCTCCGCTGCTGAGCGTGCGGCAGCCAGGTCTTTCGCGAGGTAGTGCGTGATGCGCTCGGCGTAGGCATCGGAGTCTTCGCCGGATGTGGCGATGTAACGCGCCGCGGTCGTGCCGCCACTGGCGTCGGCGAGCACGTCGAGCAGTGTGGCTTCGCCGATGCCCAGCTTCTCCGCAGACCGCAATGCGGACAGCGTCAGTTGAGTGCATGCCGCGAAGAGAGCGTTGTTGATCAGCTTCGCCGACAGGGCGGTACCGAGTGTCCCGGTGCGATGGATCCTGGACGCGTAGGCCGCGATGACGTCGGCGGCACGATCAACCGAAGTGGCGTCACCGGCCAGGAGCACAGTCAGTTCACCCCGGCGGATGATGGCCGGGGTGCCGCTGAAGGGGGCCTCGACCACCGACACCGACCGGCGCTGCCCTGCACGTTCGAGTCGTCGGAGGGTACTCGGGCTACCCGTGGTGTGCGAGACGAACACCGACCCCTCGGGCATTCTGTCGATGATCTCCGGCGCGACGGCCAGCAACTGCGTGTCGTCGAACACGCAGGCGATGACGAAGTCGGTGTCGGCGACGGCTTCGATGGTCAAGGGTGTCTGGGCTCCGAGCTCGGCGAGACGCTCGCGAACTTCGGGTCGCCTGGCGTAGACGGACGTCGGATGACCGGCAGCGAGCAAACGCTCGATCATGGGCTCACCGATCTTTCCGGGGCCGATGAATCCGATGCGAGGGAGGTCCATGGTGTCCTTTGGCTGGCGTGGTCGGTGTGGTCGGTGCGGTCGGTTGCTACCCCGAGGCGACGCCCCAGATCATCGTCTTGGTCTGGAGGAACTCGTCCATGCCGGCGCCGCCGCGCTCGCGGCCGAGCCCGCTCTGTTTGTATCCGCCGAACGGCCCTTCCGGATTGAGGCCTCCACCACCGCCGTTGATCGTGACGTATCCCGTGTGCAGCTGCTGTCCGATCTGGTACGCCCGTACCGGGTCCTTGGCCCATACGCCACCGGCGAGGCCGTAGTCGCTGTCATTGGCGATGCTGACCGCCTCATCGTCGTCATCGAAGGGCATGACGATCATCACCGGTCCGAAGAACTCCCGGCGGGCAATGGTCATGGAGTTGTCGACATCGACGAACAGGGTCGGCTCGACATAGAAGCCTCGATCCAGATGTGCCGGACGACCACCACCGAATGCGATGGTTGCCCCCTCCTCGACACCGGTGGCGATGAGCGCCTCGACCCGCTCGCGCTGCGCGGCGCTGCCCAGCGGGCCCATCGTCGTCTCGGGCTGTGCCGGGTCCCCGACGACGACCCCGGCCAATGCGCTCTTGAGCATCTCGACCAGCTCGTCGTAGCGGGAGCGGTGGACCAGGGTTCGGGTGAGGTAGGCGCAGCCCTGTCCGGCGTGCAGAATGGTGTCGCGCACGACGCCAGTGATGGCCCTCGTCAGGTCCGCGTCGTCGCAGATGATGTTGGCCGACTTTCCGCCGAGTTCGAGTATCACCTTCTTGAGGGTCGGGGCAGCCTGCTCGAAGACCTTGCGCCCCACGGTGTCCGAACCCGTGAAGCTCACGACGTCCACCATGGGATTGGCGGTGAGTTCCGCGGCGGCGTCGGGGTCGCCGGTGATGATGTTCAACACCCCGTCGGGCAGTCCTGCCTCCTGCGCGATCTCACCGAGGATGAATGCCTCCAGCGGCGTGTTCGGTGCGGGCTTGAGGACGGTGGTACACCCGGCGGCAAGCGCCGGACCGAGCTTCATGAGGTTCAGATAGAACGGAAAGTTATAGGCCGAGATCAGTGCCGCCACGCCGAACGGCTCACGCCGGACGACGCCCTGGCCGATGCCCATGCCGACGTGCGGCGGCAACGGGCTCTCCATCGGGAAGCTGAGCAGCACCCGCTCGGCCATGTCCCGGAAATGGGCGATGGGGATCCCGGTCTGGAACGACGCGGCACCCGCGCGGGTACAGCCGGTCTCGGCGATGTTGAGGTCGACGATCTCGTCCTGGCGCTTCTCCATGATCTCGGCCATACGGACCAGCACTGCAGACCGTTCGCGTGTCGACATGCGCGGCCACCGGCCGTCGTCAAAGGCCGTGCGGGCGGCCTCGATCGCACGGATCGCGTCACCCCGACTGCCCACCGGTGCCACCCCGATGGCTGCCTCCGTTGCCGGGTTGACGACCGGCGCCACCTCACCGAGTTCGCTGTCGATCCAGTCGCCGCCGATGAACAGCTTGCGGTACTCCTTGAGCATTCGGGTCCTCCTCACACTGTCGCGGTGCCAACGAGACTGAGTCGTAGGTCTTTCGGGTCGTCGCCTACTTCAGCGAGTAGGCATTGGTGTGTACGAGCGCAGCGCCGGCGTCGACCTTGAGTTGCAGGCCGGTGACGAACTGCGAGTCGTCGGAGGCCAGGAAGAGGACCGCCTTGCTGATGTCGGCCGGCTCCACCCACGGCACATTCATCGGCTGGGTGGTCGCGAACGCGGCTACCGCGTCGTCGGCCTGCGGGGATTGGAGATCGGGGCGGAACACCTTGTACATCGGCTCGCTCTGCAGCATGTCGGTGTTGCAGTTGGTGGGATGGACACAGTTGACCCGGATCTTCTCGGGGGCCAGGGCCAGGGCACAGTCGTGGACGTAGTTCGCGACCGCGCGCTTGGAGTGGCTGTATCCGAATCCACCGGCGCCGAGGGCTTCTGTGCCGCTGCCCTTCATGAGCGCGGCCACCGAACCGGTCGCGATGATCGAGGCGCCGGAGGTCAGGTGTGGGTAGGCGGCGCTGACGGTGTTGAGCACGCCGACCAGATCGACGTCCACGGCGTCGATGAACGCCTGCTTGGGGACGTCCCCGAGTGGGCAGATACCGGCATTGGCCACCACGATGTGCAGACCGCCGAGCTCTGCGACGCCCGCGCCTATTGCCGCCCGAAGCTGCTGCGGGTCACGGACATCGGCGACTTCGGCCACACACCGACGACCCTCCTTCTCCACGAACCGTTGGGTCTCGTCGAGATCGGCTCGGGTGGCCAGCGGGTAATCGTTGGTCGGGATGTCGGCACAGAGGTCGAGCGCGATGATGTCGGCGCCTGCTGCCGCCAAGGTGATCGCGTGGCTGCGACCCTGCCCGCGTCCGGCGCCGGTCACCACGGCCACTTTTCCATCGAGCTTTCCCATTCTCGTCTCTCCCGTTCTCGTGGTCGTGTTCGAAGTCGGTATTGGTGGTCGGGTAAGCCTCAGTTGACCCATCTCCAGATATATAACTTAGTGCTTGTTCATACTCTGTGAGAGCGATCACTGCAATTCGTTTGGCAGCGTCAGAATCGCAACGCTGGTCGCTGATGTCCGCGATGGTCCCGGTCATCGAGACATGCAGGCGAAGGGGGTCGCATGATCGGGCAGCCTGGCTTCTTGACGCCGGTGCGGCCAGCCGTGTCAGGGCGCACCGTTGCCGTACATAGTTATCTAAGTTAGCGTAGATGCGACAGTTCAGGAGGCTTCGAATGCCACTTCGGGATCACATGCACTTGATCTCCACCGACGATCACCTGATAGAGCACCCGCGGCTCTGGCAGGACCGGCTGCCCAAGCGTTTCGCCGACACCGGACCCAAGATCATCGAGAAGGAGATGCCCAAGTCGATCCACTCGGGTGACGGTGGCCGGGACTCCGGTGAGACGAAACTCGCCGAGGTGTGGCAGTACGAGGGCCGGATCTATCCGTACATCGGGCTCAACGCGGTGGCCGGCAAGAAACCCGAGGAGTACGGCGCCGAACCGACTCGCTACGAGGACATGATCCCTGGCTGCTACGAGCCGAAAGCGCGTTTACGCGACATGGACATCGATGGTGTGCAGGCAACTCTGTCGTTTCCCTCGTTCCCGCGGTTTGCCGGGACCGTTTTCCTCGAGAGTGAGGACAAAGAACTGGCGCTACTGTCGGTGCAGGCGTGGAACGACTACGTACTCGACGAGTGGTGTCCCACCGACCCGGAACGCCTGATCCCGCTGGTCATCTTGCCCCTCTGGTCGATCGAGGAGTCGGTGAAGGAGATCTACCGCACCGCCGCGAAAGGCGCGCGGACCATCTCCTTCCCGGAGAACCCGCACCCGTTGGGTCTGCCGTCGTTCCACACTGACCACTGGGACCCGGTGTACCGTGCGGCAGTCGAGACCGGCCAGCCGTTGTGCGTCCACTTCGGCACGTCCGGCAAGCCGCCCATCACCTGTCCCGAAGCGCCGATGGCGGTCATGACCGCACTGTTCGGCTGCAACTCGATGTACGCGACCGTTGACCTACTGTTCTCGCCGACATTCCACAAGCATCCCGATCTGAAGTTCATGCTCTCCGAAGGCGGGATCGGGTGGGTGCCCTACATTCTCGAGCGCATGGACGGGGTGTGGGAGAAGCACCGGTACTACCAGAACATCAATCAGTCGGTCCGGCCGTCGGAACTGTTCGCCAAGCACATCTTCGGTTGCTTCATCGACGACGACTTCGGCGTCGCCAACCGCCACCTGGTCGGCATCGACAACATCACCTGGGAGGGTGACTATCCGCACTCGGATTCCAACTGGCCCAACAGCCGCAAGATCGTGCACGACACCATGGTCGACGTGCCCGACGACGAAGTGCACAAGATCGTCGAACTCAACGCACGACGTCTGCTCAATTTCCCGCGGACGTCGTAGGACGAACGGATGTGATGATGGAAGAACCCATCGAGCAGATTCCCGAGGCGGACTGGGTGGACCAGGATCTACTCACCCGTACCCTGGCAGGCTCGCTTCTCGACGAGGAGATCGCTGCCGAACGCGGCCGGATCGACCGTCTCGATCGGGGTGTCGGCGGTGACGACATCGTGATGAGCCGCGCCGACATGGTGCGCAGACTTGCCGCGATGGAGGAGATCCGTGCGGGTGTCCACGACGAGGCGACCATCGAGTTCTGAACTGTCGCGCCCGCGACCGACACGAAGCGGCATCTCGAAATGCCGTGATACTTGGCTTTGCGAAAGGCATGGATCTGTGAGCATTGAGGCGGCTTCAAAGGTGCAACGACCCTCGGAGGCGGACAAGCCTGCGGAGGTTTTCACCTTCAAGGACGAGGACATCGCGCGTGCCCGCGACATCGTGGGCGTCTATCATGCAGTGCGCAAGCGTGAACAGTTCTCGCGGGCGACACCAGATGTGATGCGTGCCTTCGCTCGGAGCTACGGTGACGACAACCCGCTCTTCGTCGATGAGGACTATGGTCTCGACACCCGTTGGGGCGCCCAGATCGCGCCGCCGATGATCAACATCGCGGTCACCAAAGATCTTCTCGCCGATCCGATTCCGAAAGAGCAGCGGCGACCGCCGTTCCGTGGCATCCACGTGTTCGTCTCCGGGAGCACCACCGAGTGGTATCGACCGGTGTACGACGGCGACATCGTCTACTCCTTCGAGGGTTTCGACGACGTCGAGTTCAAGGAGTCCGAGTTCGCCGGCCGGTCGCTGCTGGTGACCAGGATTCACGTCCAGTTCAACCAGCGTGCCGAGATCGTGCAGATCCAGCGGGTGCTGACCATCCACACCGAGCGGCACGAATCCAAGAAGCGCAAGAAGTACGACAAGATCGAACGCGCCACCTACACGCCCGAGGACATCGCGGCCATCGACGAGATCTACGCCGCCGAACAGCGTCGTGGTGCGCAACCGCGATACTGGGAGGACGTCACGGTCGGTGAGCAGTTGCCGACGATGGCGAAAGGGCCGCTCACGGTCACCGACATGGTCGTGTTCCATTCGGGCGGATACGGTTTCGCGCCCTACACGCCGTGCACCGGGCGTCTGTGGTTTCAGAATCGACAGCGGATCGGTGCCTTCTACATTCCGAACGAACAGGGCATCCCCGATGTGGCGCAGCGTATCCATTGGGATGCGGAGTACGCGCGCTCGATCGGTATCCCCGCGTCGTACGACTACGGGATGATGCGCGACTGCTGGCTTACCCACTATCTGACGGACTGGATCGGTGACGATGGCTGGATCGAGTCGATGTCGAGCCAGATGCGCAAGTTCAACTATCTCGGTGATGTGCACACGTTCACCGGCGAGGTCGTCGGCAAGCGCCAGGAAGGTACGCGGCACCTCGTCGACATCGAGTTCCGGGGCACCAGTCAGCGAGGTGAGGTGACCTGTCCGGCCACCGCCACCGTGTCCCTGCCGAGCCGCACGACTGGGCTCGCCACACTCCGCACGCCACCCGCCGAGCTGGAGGCGATCGCCGCGAAGATGCTCAAGCGGCATGGTGAGTTGCGCGCCGCCGCACGTCGCGGACAATGACGAGACGCTTCAGACACCTGTAGGACCTCGGTGACACTCGTCGCCGGGGTATATCGCGAGAGGACATCGTCGGACATGCAATTGAGGGGCAACACATTCCTCGTCACAGGTGGGGCCTCCGGGCTCGGCGAGGCGACCGCGACGGCGATCGTCGCTGCGGGCGGCCGGGTGGTGATCGCCGACCTGCCGTCGTCCGACGGTAAGGTGACCGCGGAGAAGCTCGGTGCCGCAGCGGTGTTCGCGCCTGCCGACATCACCGACGAGGACAGTCTGACCGAGGCTCTCGACGCATCGGAATCCCACGGGCCGTTGCGCGGCGCGGTGCACTGCGCGGGACGCGGTGGCGACCGCCTCCGAATACTCGACAAGTCCGGTGCGCCCGCAGCGCTGCAGAGTTTTCGCGACGTGCTGGAGGTGAACCTGATCGGGACCTACAACGTGCTACGGCTCGCGGCAGCTCGAATCGCGCGCAACGAATCGATCGACACCGAGCGTGGGGCCATCGTCCTGACCGCATCGGTCGCCGCCTTCGATGGCCAGATCGGGCAGACCTCCTACACCGCGTCCAAGGCGGCAATCCACGGCATGACACTGGTGGCCGCGCGCGACCTGGCCAGCGTGGGCATTCGTGTCAACACCATCGCGCCGGGCACCTTCGACACGCCGATGCTCGCGCGCCTGCGCGACGACATCCGAGAAGGGTTGGCTGCCTCGGTACCGTTCCCGAAGCGTCTCGGTCTGCCCGATGATTACGCGGGTATGGCACTGACCCTCCTGCAGAATGCGTACGTCAACGGCGAGACGATCCGTCTCGACGGATCGATCCGGATGGCCCCACGATGACCGGGCCAGATCACGCCACCTCGACCACCGCTGCCGAGGATGAGATCCTCGCCGATGTCGCGGATGGCGTACTCGTCATCACCATCAACCGACCCGATCAGCGCAACGCGATGACGAAGAGTGCTGCCGAGCAACTCGCTGTGGCCCTTGATCGCCTCGACTCCGATCCCGAGCTGACGGTCGGCGTCCTCGCCGGCCGGGGCGGAACATTCTGCGCCGGAATGGACTTGAAGCGCTTTCAACTGGGCGAACGCCCGGTCGTCGATGGACGCGGGTTCGGTGGGTTGGTGCAGCGACCACCGGCGAAGCCGCTGATCGCGGCGGTCGAAGGCTGGGCACTCGGTGGCGGATTCGAGATGGTTCTGGCCGCCGACCTCGTCGTCGCCGGTGCGAGTGCGAAATTCGGCCTCCCCGAGGTGAAGCGAGGACTGGTTGCGCGGGCCGGCGGGATCTTTCGAGCTCCCCGGGTACTGCCGCAGGCGGTGGCGCTCGAGCTGCTGCTCACCGGGGAACCGATGACTGCTGCGTCTGCCGAACGCCACGGTCTGGTGAATCGCGTGGTCGACGACGGTGCTGCCGTCGACGCCGCGCTCGAACTGGCCACGGCAATCGCGAAGAATGCGCCGCTCGCGGTACGGGCCAGCAAGGCACTGGCCTACCACTCGCGCACCTGGACCGATGACGAGGCGTTCGAGCGGCAGACGGCCTATACCGATCCGGTGTTCGCGTCGGACGATGCGCGGGAAGGGCCTGCCGCCTTCGCCGAGCGACGCGCGCCCCGTTGGAGCGGGCGCTGAGGCGTCACCCCTGATCCCTGAGGAGCCCGGAGCGCCAGCTGTAGCTCTTGGGGAGGGCGTCACCCTGATCCCTGAGGAGCCCGGAGCGCTAGCGGAGGGCGTCACGAAGGGCGGCCCCTCGTGACATTCGCTCGGCCGGCGCCACGCTCTCTCCTCAGCCTCAGGGAGCCGGCGCGGGAGCCGAGGCCGACCTCGGTGTGTTCGCCGCTGGGGTGCCGGCTGTGTTCCTACTCGGGCCAGAATCCGCTCGCGAGGGCCTGATTCGCGCGCGGGACCGAACCGGCGGTCAGTACCGGAGATGGCTGTCGAGGAGCAGCTGCGCCGTTGAGGTGTAGTCGCCGTACCCGCCACGGAAGAACAACAGCGGTCGCTTGACCGAAGCCACGTTCAGGTCACCGATGAGACCGACGACCAGGTAATGGTCGCCGAGCTCGACGGTCTTGTCGATGGTGCAGTCGACCCACGCAACCACACCATCGAGGATGGGATTGGCGTGGGCCGACTGCTGCCACTGGACTCCGGTGAAGCGATCCGCACCCTTCTTGGCCATCTGCCGGCACAGCCACTCTTGATCGGAGGCCAGTGCGTTGGCGCAGAATCGACCGGCTGCCAGAATCTTCGGCAGCGTCGAAGACGACCGATCGACGAGGAACGACACCATCGGTGGGTCGAGCGACACCGAGGTGAACGACCCCACCACCATTCCGACCGGCACGTCGTTGGGGTCGCTGGTGGTGACCGCGACGACACTGGTGGGGAAGTTCCCGAGAACGTCGCGCAGGTGTCGAGCCTCGAAGAGCTTGGTGGAATCGGTGTCGGTCATCGCCTGTTCCTTTGTGCCGGTATCGCGTTCAGATGGTGACGAGCATCCCGGGGGGTGTCTCGAGGCCCATCTTGTGCAGTGCGTTCGAGTGGTACGGGGCCCCATCGACGTGGATCATGTGCTGGAGGCCGACATGGGCGTCACGCCAATACCGTTGCATCGGGCTGCTCTTACGGATGGCGACACCACCGGATCGTGCGAAGATCTCGTCGAGCGCCGAGACCGCACGCCATGCACAGCGAACCTGGTTGCGACGCTGGTTGGAACGGTCCTCGATGCTCGGTTCGATACCGTCCTCGATCATGTCGTGCAGTCGACTGATGCCCTCGATCAGCTGGACCCGCGAGGCCTCGATCTCCGCCGCCGCCTCGCCCGCGGCGTGCAGCACGTAGGGGTCGTCACGCACCTGGACGCCGGTGACCGCGACGCGGTCCTTCTGTATCTCGAGGTGCGTCTTCAGTGCGCCCTCGCAGATCCCGACCACGGCTGCGGTGATGCCAAGCGGGAACATCACGCCGAACGACAGCTTGTACACCGCCTCGGGGCGGCCGGACCGTGCGGACGCCGTACCGTCCGAGATGTCGGCCTGGGTGACGGTTCGGTAGGCGGGGATGACGGCCTGATCGACGACGACGTCCTTGCTCCCGGTTCCGCTGAGGCCGACGACATCCCACGAGTCCTCGACAAGCTCGTAGTCCGAACGGGGCAGCACGACGTGCATGACCTCGGGCGGCATGATCGGCGCGCCGGCGCCGGTGCCCTTGAGTGCGCCGAGGAAGTCCCACTGGCAATGGTCGGACCCGGACGAGAAGGGCCACCGGCCGCTCAGCACGTACGAATCGTTCTCGATGGGGTCCGCGACACCGTTGGGCATGTACGGAGATGCCACCCAGGTGTCCGGATCCTCACCCCAGATCTCCTGCTGGAGCTTGCGATCCATTTGCGCCAGCTCCCACGGGTGTACACCCACGACACCGGAAACCCACCCTGCGGCGGGGTCGTTCGCGGCGATCGCCATGACCGCAGCCGCGAAGTCACGCGGATGTGCCGCGTACCCGCCGAAGTCGGTCGGTTGCAGCAGCCGGATGACCCCGGTCTGGCGGAGCAGCTCGGCGGTTCTGTCGCTGAGCTTGCCGAGCCGCTCGTTCTCCTCGGCGAGCGACGCCAGCTCCGGGCCGGCTTCCTCGATCCGTTTGATCACTTCGTGCGCCATGCCGTGACACCTCTGACTTCCTTGTTGAACGACCCGCCGACGGGCGGATGCCTGTGATTGTGTTGAATTCGTGGTCGGCACAAGGAGTGCTTTCCACTCAGTGGGAAAGGGTCGTCGGGTACGCGGCCGGTCAGTCCGGATCCCGGGTCAGGAACTCCAGGACGACGCGCTCGAACTGCTTCTTCTTCTCGACCTGAATCCAGTGTCCGCAGTTGGCGAAGGTGTGTAATTCGATGTTCGGGACCCACCGGTTGGCCAGGTGGGCCTGGTCATACGGAAGCATGCGATCGTCGCGCCCCCACAACATGAGCGTCGGGGTGGTGATCGACTCCAGCCGCTTCCACAAGGGGGTGTAGGTCTCCCTCAGGGTGGGATCGAACATCGCACCGAAGATGGCGCGGGTCCGGTCGAGAACCCCCTCGGCGGTCGCGTTGCGCATGCGCTCGTCGATGAGTTCGGGCGTGACCAAAGACTTGTCGAACACCATCGTGTGGATCCACTCGGTCATGCGTTCCCTGCTCGGCTCCTGCAGGAAGGCGAACAGGCGCTGGAACCCCTCACTCGGCTCGGTCTGGAACAAACCCACGGAAAGCCCGCCTGATCCCATGATCGCCATCCTCTCGATGCGCTCGGGCAGATGGCCCGCGACCTCGGCCGCGACCGCCCCGCCCATCGAATTGCCCACGATCGGCGCCGATTCGATACCGAGCTCGTCCATCAGCCGCGCCACCCACCGTGCACCGGCGAGGGTGTAGACCTCCTTGAGCTCTGGGAGCTCTGACGCGCCGAAGCCGGGCAGGTCCGGCATGATCACGCGAAAATGCTCGGCGAAGACTGGGAGGTTGTTTCGGAAGTTCGACCACGCGCTGACGCCGGGACCCGATCCATGGAGCAGGATCAGGGGTCGTCCGGAACCGCCCTCGTGGTAGTGGACCGCGTGACCATCGATCGTCACTGTCCTGCTGGTGGATTCGAACGTGAATGTGTCGGTCATGTGCGGCCTTCCGATTCTGCAGTGGATTGCGTACGGGGTTGTGCGTCCAGGTGGTCGTCCGAGGCAGTTCTCAGCGAACGCTAGGCGTCGCCGTCGGGTCGGTCGGGCGTGGTTCCGCACAGTGAGATCAGTCAGATCCAGAGCTGTACGACGCGACCTCGCTGCCTACGGTCGCGTGACGCTTGCCGAGATCGCGATCCGCATGTGACGCACACCCCTACACTTATGTCACTTATACAACTATCTTTTGTTCGGCCCTGCGTGCCGGTGCGATCTCGCTGAGTGGAAGTGGGGCAGTGCTCGGAGCGAGGCCGCGGTCACACTGAGGCCTTCGGGGGTCGAATGCGACCGTCCGGCGCAACCCGCGAACATCGAATGCTTGCGAACGGCGGCTGCCACCCCTCACGGGTCGATGGGCAGGAGAGGTCAGACGGGCCGGCGATGACGACGAGAGAAGGTGACGCAGTGGGTCCCACCGATGCCGGTAGCGAGGTGGACGACGCGATTTCGATGTCGGACGCGGCGGTCTGTGCCGATCGGACGGAGCCGCAGCGGGTGCCCGGCGAGCCGGGGCTCTGGGTCTTCTTGCTCGGCGACATGGTGGTGTTCGCGATCATGTTCGTAGCGTTCCTCGTCGACCGCGCAAAGGACCCGGAAACGTACCGGGCCGCAAGGGAATCCCTGGACCTGACCGTCCCGTTGACGAATACGATGGTGCTACTGGTGAGTTCGCTCGTCGTGGTGGTCGCGCTGAACCACGTCCGGGCCGGGACTTTCACACGAGCAATGTGGGGATTTGCCGGGGGAGCGGCGTGCGCGGTCGTGTTCATTGCGCTCAAGAGTTTCGAATACACCCATCTCGTTCACGAAGGCCACGGACCGGGGACCGATCCGTACTTCATGTGGCTGTTCATTCTCACCGGAGTGCATCTGGCACATGTTGTTCTCGGATTGGTGGTCCTGGTCGTGTTGATGTTGCGAGCGCGACGTCACGAGGCTTCGGAGGGATCGGGTCGGGTCTTCTACGAGGGAGGAACATGCTTTTGGCACCTGGTCGATCTTCTGTGGATGATGCTGTTTCCGCTCGTGTACCTGGTGGCGTGATCGTATGACGCTCAGCGGGCTTCTCCGCGAACGCTATGTGCGAACCTGGATCATCCTTGTGCTGCTGGCAGTCGTTGGTCCGATCCTCAGCGTCGAGACGCACGTCGGTTCCGGTGTCGCGGTCGTCGTGCTGGCATTGGCCGCCTACAAGGTGCGGTTGGTCGGCCTCGACTTCATGGAGATCCGCGAGGCGCGCAAGGAACTCCGCTGGATCTTCGAGGGCTACTGCGTCGCCCTCTGGGCTGTTCTCGCCGGCGCTCTGGTCGTGTTGTGAAAGGCGTCGGCGACCAACGGCTCGTCGCCGGACCGTCGAATTGTAGCCGTGGCCGGAGGCGCCACGGTGAAGAGAATCCGAAACACAGGAGGAAACTATGTCTGTCAACGAGGAGACCTTCGACGTCGTCGTCGTCGGATCCGGGGGCGGCGGGATGATCGGCGGCTACCTCGCCGCCGCACGCGGCCTACGGACCCTGATCATCGAGAAAACCGATCAAGTCGGTGGCACAACATCGTATTCCGGTGCCGGCCTGTGGTTCCCGGGCAGTTCCCCGGTGACACGGGCCGGCATCGAGGAGTCTGACCGACAGGCGGCACGGGAGTACCTCCGCGCCGTGGTCGACGACGCGAGCCGCGAAGACCTGCAGGACGCCTACCTGACGGCCGGCCCTGCCCTGATCGGCGAACTGGAGAAGAACCCCTGGTTCGGCGAGTTCACTCATATGCCGGTGCCCGACTACTTCGCGAGCCTGCCCGGAGCAACCCCGCACGGACGCACCGTCTTCCCTTCACCGATCAGCGTGGCGGAACTGGGTGACAAAGCGGACCTGGTCCGCAGGTCCATCTACACCGAGCGCTACGGACACACCGAGGACGACACACTCGTCGGAGGCCGAGCATTCATCGCGCGCGCGCTCGCCGCGTTCCTGGACACCGGCAACGGCGAGATCCGGGTGAATACAGCGCTGAGACAGTTGATCACCGAGAACGGGCGTGTCGTCGGAGTCGAGGCCGAGCGCGCTGGCGACATCGTGACGGTGAGAGCCGAACGCGGCGTCCTCCTGGCAGCCGGCGGGTTCGAGCACAACGCCGAACTGCGCGCCAAATACGGCGCCATCCCGTCGACCGGCGACTGGTCGGACGGCGTGGATTCCAACGTCGGGGATGCGCTGTTGGCCGGTATTGCCGTGGGCGCCGACACAGACCTGATGGACGAGGCCTGGTATGTGCCCGGTGTCGTCCAGCCGGATGGCAAGCCGGTGTTCAACCACGCGTCGCGCGGCGGTATCTGGGTCAATGCAGAGGGCAAGCGCTTCACCAATGAGACGGCGCCGTACGACCAGGCCGGTCATGCCATCCGCAACGGCGAACGCGACACCGACGTCTCGCACACCCCTACGTACTGGGTGTTCGACCACAAGCAGTTGTCCCGGGACGGGTTCGGCGGCAAGTCGCCGGAGTCGCCGATAGCCGACGAGTGGTTCGAGTCGGGTGCTCTCAAGAAGGCGGACACTCTCGAAGAACTCGCCTCACTCATCGATGTGCCGAGCGCTGAGCTCATCGCGTCGGTGCAGACGTTCAACGGGTACGTAACCGGCGGGGTGGACGAGGAGTTCCGCCGCGGGGAGACCCCGTGGGACCAGATGTGCCAGTTCATCGTCGGATATCCGGCACTGCCCGAGCAGAACTTCATCGTTCCCATCGAGGCGGAAGGACCCAACCCGCTGATCGTCTCCATCGATTCTCCGCCGTACTACGCCGCGACGCTGTTGCTCTCGGACATCGGCACCAAGGGCGGGCTGAAGACGGACTCGACTGCGCGGGTCCTGAACGCCGAGGGGGAGCCGATCGGGGGACTCTACGCCACCGGAAACACGATGGCGGCGATGTCTGGCAAGGTCTATCCAGGCGCCGGCACGCCGATCGGCTCCGCACTGGCCTTTGCCTACCAGGCCGTGAGCGACATCGCGCGCGGCGACAGCGCGGCCGGCGAGCTCGTGGAGAGCGGCTCGGCGACAACCGAAACCGACTGAGCGGACGGCTGACATCGCCCGGGAGGGCGATACTCGACAGGAGAGCCACGGCGACACCGTCGCCGTGGCTCTCCTGTCGCGGGTGGGAGAACTCCGTTTGTGACACCACGCCATCATGAGTGGGAAGTCGAGAACGGGGCGTCGACCGCGATGCGGTCGACGCGCGTGGGGGCCCCCGCCCCGGCATGCGATGCGGGTACGGCGGTCCTGATCCTCAGATGAGCACGGGTGCGGGCTTTTCCGCGCTCTCCGCCTCGGCCTCCTCCTGGGTGACCGCCTTGAGGAGCAGCAGTGGGGTAGCCACCTTCCAGATGAAGTACGCGAGGCACGGCAACCAGAAGGCGAACAGGCCGTTCCAGGCCAGCGGGCCGGAGGTGAACAGGTAGATGAATGCGCCCGGTGCCAGAACAACCGCGAGGAAGAAGTTCACATAGGCAAACCAGCGCGGGAACACCGGATCCCGGCGTGTGTCGACCAGCGTCGCGATACCGAGAACCACCACCTGTACGCAGAACACGAAGGCGAATCCGACGTAGGAATAGTAGAAGATGTCGGTCATCAGCTGGATCAGCTCTGGTGAACGCTCCTCCACGCGCAGTGCGGCAGCGGACAACATGAACATTGGATAGAGAAAGCCGATGGGAGCGACCACACCGGTGAGCACCTGGGTCATGCTCAGCACGCCCCAACCGCGTTCGATGCGTCGCATCTGCCAGCTCGTGGTCACCACGAACAGGTACTCCAGCGGGATGATGAACGAACAGATCACCATGCTCCACAGAATCCCGGTGCGGTTGTCGATCATCCACTCCTGAACCTGGAGTGCCGACCACTCGGGATCAATCGGCGGTTGCACCTTGGCCAACAGGAAGAAGCACACGCCCTGCACAGCCATGACGAGAAAGCCCGACCATGCTGCTAGTCGCTGAAACTTATAGAGGTAGGCCTTTTTTGGGTCCACTTCACCGATCTCCTTTGAACTGGGTGTGACTGTGTCGCTGCACACGAGCGACAACTGACGACGTTCACAGTGTGAGCAAGGGCGGATACGTCATCATCAGGGCATTCCGGTGACCGGGACCACATTCGAGTCCTGAGTTCGGCCGCCGTGGTCGCCTCCGGAATCCGTTTGCAGGGCCGATGTTCCGGTGAGCGAGATCAGAATCCCTGCGCGTGTGGGCCGTCCATAGGCTGCTGCGCAGGTTTCATCGATCGTAGGAGGAGCAGACCATGACCGCAGCACCCTCGGAGCGGCCGCAGATCGCGCAGTGCGGCGCGATCGCGCTGGGCACACCACATCTCGAGACGTCACTGACGTTCTTCCGCGACACGCTCGGGATGGAGGAGGTCGAGCGGGTCGGTGACACCGTCTACCTCCGTGGCTACCAGGAGATGAAGCACCATTCCCTGGTGCTCTTCCAGAGCGACACGGCGATCGTGGACTCACACAGTTTTCGCGTCAAGCGACCCGAGGACGTCGAACTGTTCTACGAGCAGTTCAGCAAAGATGGTGTCGACGTGGTCGAACTGCCGGCCGGCCATCAAGCAGGTCGTGGCACCGCCCTTCGTTTTGTGGTGCCCTACTCGGGACACGCCTTCGAGCTCTACTACGACATCGATGCGCCCAAGGCGCCGGCCGAGATCAGCTCACGTCTGCTGAGCAACTCGTCGCGGCGACGCGGACTCGGCGTGCGTCGACTCGACCACTTCAACATCCAGGCGTCCCCGGAGTACGTCGGGGATGCCGAGAAGTGGTTGCGCGACGCCATGGGATTCAAACGTCGTGAATACGTCTACGTGCCCGACAATGACATGCTCATCGCCTCGTGGACCTCGGTGACTTCTCAGGTGCACGACCTGGCCATCGCGATGAGCCTGACCGGTCAGAACTCTCAGATGCACCATGTGGCCTTCAACCTGGAGAATCACAGTGACCTGATCGTCGCCGCGGACACATTGCGGGATCTGGATGTGAAGTTCCACTGTGGTCCGGGTAAGCACGGGATCGGCCAGGCCATGTATCTCTACGTCGAAGAGCCCGGTTCCGGCCACCGGATCGAGCTCTACTCCGGCAACTACCACATCTTCGATCCGGACTGGGAGGCGCTGGGCTGGACTCCGATGAACCCGGACGGCATGACGTGGTTCGGTCAGGAACTCGATGTCACGCAGGACGGTTCGATGGCATCGGCGACTTCGTCGGCGACATCGCTGACCTCACTCCTCGGTCAGCCGGCGGCATCTGGCCAGGCGTGATCTGAGCGGGGCCCGCGCGCGACATCAGACCCCGCCTTCTGCTGCCGCACAACAGGTGTGCGCAGGGGAAGGCGGGGTCGATGTGTGTCCGGGCTTCTCGTGGCGATCGTCCACGTCAGAGGGGTCTCATCCAGCGGGACGTCTTCCCAACCGCCACTCGCGCGCTCATAGCGTGGGCAACAGGTCGGCGGGCCGTCGGTGCCCGGTTCCACACGTTCGAGTTCGATCCGAACGAAAGTCGAAGACGGAGAGCAGATGTCAAACAAGCGCTATCTACACTTGAATCTCGTCGGGAACGAGATCAACCACCACCAGGGTGCGCCGGCATTCGAGCGCGATCATGGTGGTGGCCCCGACCGGACCAACGCCTACCAGCCGATCCTGGAGATGGGAAAACTCGCGGAGGAAGGACTCTTCACCGCGATGTTCCTCGGCGACATCGCCGGGACCGCGGGGTCGCCGGCGTTCGACGGTGGTCCGCCGGAACCGATCACCGCATTCGCCGCTCTCGCCACCCAGACGCGCTACCTGGGGCTGATCGCGACCGCGTCGACCTCGTTCTACGATCCCTACAACCTGGCACGCCTGCTCGGATCGCTCGATCAGATCTCCAATGGCCGTGCGGGATTCAACGCCGTCACCAGCGTCAGCGAGGAATGGGCACTCAATTACAGCAAGGAAGGCCATCCGGATCGCAACACCCGCTACCAGATCGCGGACGAGTTCCTCGATGTCGTCAAGGGGCTCTGGGAGAATCGTGAGCTGAGATTCGATCCGGACGGCATCCGCCGGTTCTACGCCGACCCGATCAACCACCAGGGCAAACATTTCCAGGTTCTCGGACCGCTCAACGTCGCCCCAAGTCAGCAGTTGCGTCCCCTGATCGCTCAAGCGGGTGGGTCCGGCCCGGGTATCCGGGTCGCCGCCAAGCATGCAGAGATGGTGTTCACCAACGCGAACACCTACGCGCAGGCTGCCGACTATCGTGCACAACTCGATGCCGCGCTGGCCGAGGCCGGACGCCCCACCGACAGCGTCCCGGCGATCCCCGGCCTCATCCCGTACCTGGGACGGACGAGGGGGGAGGCCGAGGAGAAACTCAAGGCCCTCGATGATCACGTCCCGTACGAGGTCTACGCACCGTTCGCCCTGATCCAGTTCGGCCTGGAGTACACATTCGACAGCATCGACGATCCGTTCCCGCTCGATCAGATCCCGAAGCCAGAGGACGTGAAGGACACGATCAAGAGCACCTACGGCAACTATGTCGGTCTGTACACCTGGATATCGGACAACCCCGGCGTCACCGTGCGCGACGTCACCGCGCAGTCGCTCGCCCGCGGAGGCGCTCAGCACCGGAAGTTCGTGGGTTCCTACGACGACTTCGTCGACGACCTCGCCGGCTGGCATGCCGAAGGCACCGTCGGCGGCTTCAACGTGATGTTCCCGTCCGGCGTCATCGACATCCGCGACTTCGTCGACGAGGTGATCCCACGCCTGATCGATCGTGGAATATATCGCGGCACACCGGATTCCCGCCCGCTGCGGGAGCGGTTCGGCAGCGAGATCCGACTCAAGGGAGAGAAGTAGCTCGACATGACCGTTTCTCTGAAGGACCCGGGACCACAGCCAGATTCCTACGATCCGGATTGGGTACGGGCCAAGCACGCCTTCGAGCGCGCAAAGCGCCTCCGCACCGATGCCGTCGACCAGTTCATCGAGGTGACCGCGGAGTTCTCGCACTACGCTGATGACCCATACACCGATTACGTCGAGCGTGACCCGCTGTCCGACGAGGTGGAGGTGCTCATCGTCGGCGCGGGTCTGGGCAGTCTGCTGGCTGCGGTCCGTCTGCGCCAGGCCGGTTTCGACGATATCCGGATCGTCGACAAAGCCGGCGACGTCGGTGGAACCTGGTACTGGAATCGGTATCCCGGTGCACAATGCGACATCGAGTCGTACATCTACATGCCGCTGCTCGAGGAACTCGATTACATCCCGTCGCGTCGGTACGCGTTCGGACCGGAGATCCGCAAGCACTGCATTGCCATCGCCGAGCACTTCGACCTCTACGACAATGCACTGTTTCAGACTGCGGTCACCGGGATGACGTGGGATGAGCCGGCCCGGAAGTGGTCGGTGAGAACAGACCGAGGTGACACGATCACCTCCACGATCGTGCTGGTGTCGCCGGGACCGCTCAGTCGGCCAAAGCTACCGGGAATCCCGGGGATCAACGAGTTCGAGGGTCACACCTTCCATACGAGCCGGTGGGACTACTCCTACACCGGCGGTGACGAGTCCGGCGAGCTGACAGGACTGAGCGACAAGGTCGTCGGCATCATCGGTACGGGTGCCACGTCGCTGCAATGTGTTCCACACCTCGGGAGATGGGCCGAGAAACTCTACGTGTTCCAGCGGACACCTGCGGCGGTGGATACACGTGGGGACCATCCGACAGATCCCGAGTGGGCGGCGAACCTGCAGCCAGGATGGCAGCGCGAGAGGATGGAGAACTTCACCCGGATGACCGCCGGCGCGGGCGCCGACGTCGATCTGGTCAACGACGGATGGACCCAGGTGTCCGACGAGTTGACTGCACCCGCCGTGATGCGAGAACTCGAGCGCCGTGGTGGCAACATGACCATGGAGGAGATCGGGGACTTCCTCTTCGAGGAGGATTACAAGTCCATGGAGAAGGTCCGTGACCGGATATCCTCCATCGTCGCGGACCCGGAGACCGCCGAGAAACTCAAGCCCTGGTACAAGCGGTTGTGCAAGAGGCTCAGCTTCCACGATGCCTATTTGCAGACCTTCAATCGGGACAACGTCGAACTCGTGGACACCGACGGCAAGGGGCTGGATCGGCTGACCACCGACGGTGTGGTCGTCGGTGGGGTCGAGTACAAGGTCGACGCACTCGTGTTCGCGACCGGATTCGAGGTGGGCACCAGTTACACCCGGCGATCCGGTTTCGACATCGTCGGTCGCAACGGCACCAGGCTCAGTGACAAGTGGGACAAGGGGCCGAGAACCTTTCACGGTCTGCAGTCCCACGACTTCCCGAACTGCTTCTTCCTCGGTTACACCCAGACCGGAATCGCACACAATTACGTGCACACCGCCGAGGAACGTGCCCGTCATCTGACCTACATCCTGACGGAGTGGCGTAACCGCGGCGGAACCTTGGTGGAGGCCGACCAGGAGGCGGAGGACCAATGGGTCCAAACGATGACCGAGAGCACTGAGATGGGCAAGCAGTTCTTCGTCGACTGCACTCCCAGCTACCTCGATTCCGAAGGTGACACCGGCAATCCCGACAGCCTGCTCTCGGCCGGCTACGGCGGTGGTCCGGTTGCCTTCTTCGAGATCCTGGAGAAGTGGAGGGCGGCGGGAACTCTCGACGGTGTCACGATCGCGTGACGCGGACGGTTTCGGTCACTTGAGAACCGGGCGATCGGGGGTCATCCCCGATCGCCCGGTGACCGCCGACGTCACAGACCTTGTGCCGGTCCGGCGCGTTGATTCGGCCGCCGCCGGACCGGGCACCGACATCACTTCACCGAACAAGGATCGACACACACGATGGGGCAGTCCGGATACGTCGTCCGACGCACACGACGAACCGTCCGCGGTCATCGGCCGCGGACAGGTTCCTCGTGTCCGTCAGGTTCTTTCGGGACTCTGTGTCCTGCTCAACTCGTCTTGCGGGCGGTGCCGGTGAGTCGGCCCGAGATGGTGTGTGCGGCGCGCAGGACCATCGGCGCCAGGGGCTCGAGCGGGTTCTCGCGCCGGGTGACGATCGAGATACCGCCGACCGGACCGTCATCACCACGGATGGCCGCACCGACGCATGCGAGGTCAGGGAAGCATTCACCGCGTTCGAGCGCGAGGCCGTTGCGACCGCGCACCCGCGCGAGTTCCTGGTGGAGCCGATTCACGTCCCGGATGCTGTGCATGGTTCGCACGTTCGCAAGGGAGTTGGCGTATTGGGTGTCCACGTACTCCGGTGTGAGAGCGGCCAGGACCGCCTTGCCCACGGCGGTGCAATGCGCGGGGGCCCGGCGGCCCACCGGCGATGCGACTCGTTCCCCGTTACGACCGCCGAACATCTCTAGGTAGAAGACCTCGGCGCCGGCGAGAGTGGCGATATGCACGTACGTTCCGGTGCGAAAAGCGAGTGCTTGCGCGATATCGGAAGCTGCGGAACGCAATTCGTGTTGAGCTCGTTCACGGCCGCCGAGGGTCAGGGCGCGACTGCCCAGGCTGTAGTGAGTCTTGGTGTGGATGAGCCACCCGCACCGCACGAGCTGATCGAGAATTCGATGCGCTGTCGACCGTGGCAGACCGGTGTGCTGGGTCACCTCGTCGAGCGTGAGGCGTGACAGCGGTCGGTCGAAGGCCTCCATGATCAGGGTCATACGTTCGACCATCGACAATGGCAGGGAGGTCTGCACAGTGGCAGGCGAGGAGTCCGACAACAGTGTGGTCATGATTCACCGTCCATGGTTAAACGTGCCCAGGGCATCTGGGTCAGTGGATGTGACACGGTCGCGACGCGATGCTCGGGAGGGCGAATGCGCGTGGCCCCGACGACGCGTTCCGGGCTGCAGGGAAGGCCTACCTGCGAGTGAGGGGTGCAACTCAGGCTCGATCAGGCGGACCGCGCGTGGGCGACCTGAGCGTGACCGATTACCGCCAGCCCATGGCGCGCTGCGAAATCCGCGGACTGGAGATGCGTCGGCAAGCCGGCGAAGTCCTCGCCGGAACCGACCACGGTGGCCAGCACGGCTGCCACCGAACCGCACATCTCCACCAAGGTCAGCGCCAGTGATGCCGCGTCATGGCGCTGCGGCCGGCTGGCCACCCGGATGGGAACGACATGGCCGGGGCGGTTGAAGTCGGTCGGCGCCGCGTCGGGTGAGCCCAGTAGGTTGATCGTCCGTGTGCGATCGGTGGCCGAGATCCCGGTGCCGACGCCGACCGCGGCATCAACCGCGACGCACTGTTGTGACGACATGCGGTCGGCGTTCGGCGCCACCGGTGGGATCTGGAGACGGTCGCACACGGGGTCGCGGAGTGCGACCTGTAGGAAGCCGGACGTGTGCCGGACCATGAATGCGGCACGAGCCGTGGTCAACCGATCTGCGGCACACACGAGGTCGTACGTGTGTGCCGAGGCGGAATCGTCGCACACCATCACGATTTCGCCCGCCCGCAATCGGGTGATGGCGTCGAAGACCGGGCAGGAGTCCGCCCGCGACCGATCATGATGGGCTATGTCGATCAGAGATCCCGTTGACATGGCATCAGTCCGATGCCGGTAGCGGAGTTGCGGACTTGATCCCCAATGCCACGCCGCCGACGGCCAGCTCGCCGTCTCCCGGCTTGGTGCACAGCAACTCGACGGAGCCGTCCTCGGTCGTATAGCGTTTGCCGAGCGCGGTGGCGGCGCCCATCGGCCCGCTCGGGGCGATTTTCGGGTCTGTGTCGACCATCGGCGAGCCACCGCAGGTGAGGTCGAGCTCGGAGTCGCCCCAGCGGATGACCACGACTGTGGTGGAGTCGATGGTGCTGAAGAGCGACTGTCCCGGAGTGGGTTTCATCTGTCAAACCTTTCTGATCTGTGGCTGATGGTCTAGAAGGCCAGTTTCCGGCCGATGACCTTGTCGTTCTCGAGCTGCTCGAAATCATCTGTGGCCACTCCGATCCCGGAGAGGATCTCGGTGTTGTGCTCGCCCAACAGAGGGGCGGGACGCATCTCGAACTGTTCGGGTGCCGAGGAGAACCGGATCGGCAATGTGGTGTGTCGGGCGGTGCCGTTGACAGGATGCTCGACCTGGGCGAAGAACCTTCGCGATGCGAGTTGATCCAGTTCGGTCTGCCGGTGCGGTTGCATGACCTTGGCAACCGGAACTCCTGCCCCCCATAAGGTGTCGACGATCTCGTCGTCATTGCGCTCGCGGCACCACTGCTGGAGTTGTTCGTCGATGAGGTCGTGTGCAGCGCGACGGCCGTCCGAGGACTCCAGGTCGGGGTCGAGCGCCCATTCCGGGGACCCGATCGCCTCCCGCAGAGCCGACCACTGATCGTCGGTGGCGACCGCGATGGCGACCCAGCAGTCGTCGCGGCCGAACTCGTCGATCCCTGCGGTCTGGTACAGGTTCTGTGGCGCCGCCACCGGTCCCCGGTTGCCGTCCCGGTTGAGGAAACTGCCGTACGCCGAGTACTCGATGACCTGCTCCGCGGAAACGTTCAGCGCCGCCTCGATCATGCTCGCTTCGACCAGGGTTCCCTCGCCCGTCCGGTCGCGGTGGGCCAGTGCGATCAGCAGACCATTCAGGGCGTGGATACCGGCGTTCGGATCACCGATCGAATACGGCTCGATCGGATTCTGATCCGGATGGCCGGTGAGCCAGGTCAAACCGGAAGCGTCTTCGATGACGTACGCGAATGCGGCCTTGTCGCGCCACGGGCCGTCGAGTCCGAACCCGGGCATCCGCACCATGATGATGTCCGGGCGAAGCCCCTTGACCGACTC
Organism: Gordonia prachuapensis; assembly: GCF_036350515.1. Taxonomy (NCBI): domain Bacteria; kingdom Bacillati; phylum Actinomycetota; class Actinomycetes; order Mycobacteriales; family Gordoniaceae; genus Gordonia; species Gordonia prachuapensis. The sequence goes on from NZ_JAZDUE010000007.1 coordinate 105,248, forward strand.
GTAGTCCAGCCCGATCTGGTCGAGCACCCGTGGGGTATAGTTCTCGACCAGCACATCGCACGTCTTCACCAATTCTCTGAGTAGTTCCTGACCCTTCTCGGTCTGGATGTTCAGGGTCACGCCCTTCTTGTTGGTGTTGAGTCCGGCGAAAATCGGTGACTTCTCCCACCAACTCTCGTCGGTCATGGGCACGCCGGCGATGAATCGGGTCATGTCCGGTCGTGTCGACGACTCGACGTGGATGACCTCGGCGCCCAAGGTCGCCAGGATGTGGGTGCACGAGGGCCCGGCCCAGAACGCGGTCATATCGAGCACCCGCATTCCCGCGAACGGCTTGGCGCCGTGTCGGTTCTGTGGCCGGTCGCGCTCGGGCGCGGTTGTGTCGAGTTTTGCGAAGATGGCCTCGGAGTGTTCGCCGAGTCGCGGGGCCGGCTCGGGTTGGTGAAGCGAGAACGAACTCATGCGGTACGGGTGGCCCGGCTGGGTGAAGCCGTGAGTCGGGTTCTTGACATAGGAGCCGCGCTGTTCGTGCTGGGCCAGCTCGGGAAGATTCGCACCGTTGCCGACCGCGGCATTCGGGATTCGGAAGGCCGTCGCTGCCTCACATACCTCGTCCACCGTTCGCTCGGCGATCCACTCGTAGATCTGCGGGGCGAACTCGGCGGCCCGTGCGGTGATCTGGAGCGGCTGGTCGTTGTCGATCCACTCCGGGTGGCCGACCATGATGCACAGGTCGTTCCATTGCTGGGCGGTCGCACATCCGAGCGCGACCATTCCGTCCGACGCCTGGGAGACCCCGGGGACGAAGATGGAGCGCTCGGCGCGGAACGGCCGATCGCGGAGCTCCTGAAAAGTGACGGAATGATAAGTCAGTCCCTGGATCTCGGTCTCGAGCATCGAGAGGTCGATGAGCTCTCCCGACCCACCGCGCAGCAGCGAGGTCAGTGTGGCGGCAGCCGCATAGGCGCCGGCGAACCACTCTCCGATCCGTCCGCCGACGTGGACCGGCGCGCGGTCGGGAGCTCCACGACCGAGGCCGACGATTCCGCCCGACCAGGCCTGGAGCGTGAACTCGGTGGCTGCCCGATCGCACCATGGTCCTTCGAGGCCGAAGGGCGTGATGGCGGTGACGACAAGGTGTGGATGCGCATCGCACAGCGCCGACGGTGCGAGGCCGGGAACACCGGCGAGCCGTGACTCCGGTGACCATACGACGGCGTCGGCCCGGGCCAGCAGGCGGTTGAGGATCTCTATGTCGCCGGCGTCGTCGGGATCGGCGACGAGGCTCTTCTTGGAGCAGCCGAGATAGCCGAACAGCGCGCCATCACCGTCACCGGCTGACACGGAGCCCGACGCAGACCAGGTACGTAACGAATCACCTTCCGGTGGTTCGACCGTCACGACCTCGGCGCCGCCATCAGCGAGCATCTTGGTGCAATAGGGGCCGGCGATCCCGTCGGACATGTCCACCACGAGGTAGTTGTCCAGGGGGGCTGGTACGGACATCGGCAGACCTGGCCTTTCGAAAGCAGTTGGGGAGTGGGGGGTGGCGATGGTGAGACGCGTCAGGGGCGTCGGCGGCCGGACTTGCTGAGGCGAAAGTCCGGCGGGAACTGGTCGTCGTTGCTCTTGACCGCGTTGTTGATGCCCGCCGAGAGGGTCTCCTCGTCCAAGCTGAGGTCTTGGGCGTCGGGTTGTGCTGTCCCACCGAGGGATTCGAAGAGGGCGGTGATCATGCTGCCCATGTACTCGCCCTGCTGTTGCTTCATCAGTTCGAAGAAGATCTTCTGCATGAAGACGGTGTCGGTGGGTCGAGTTCGCGAGCATGCCAATGCGTACTTGTCGACCTCGGCCTCGAGTTCGTCGCGGGGGACGACACGGTTGGCGAAGTTGCAGTCGTACATCTCCTGCGCGGTGAAGGGCCGTCCGGTGAAGACCATCTCCTGGAACTTGCGGATACCCATGGTCTGCGCCCACGTCCACATGCGTGGACCGAAGCCGATGTAGCGAAACGCGGGATGCCCGAAAAGGGTGTCCTCGGAGGCGATCACGATGTCGGCGTCCGCGGCCTGGTAGAAGTGCCAGCCGTAACAGTAACCCTTCGTCTCGACGATGCTGATCTTCTTGAAGTCCTGCAGGCTCCGGCAGCCTGCGGCGGAGTTCGCATACCACTGGGTGATCGACGCGCCATGCCGGTAGGAGCCGGGGGGCGGGAAGTTGATCGAGTCCGCGTCGTCGACACGCAGCTCTCGGATGCGACCGGCCGAAGTGGGGTCCATCTCCATCTCCATGGCCTCGGGAATGTCTGCGCCCGAACCGAAGTTGGAGCCCACGCCGCGGACCACGACGACCTTGACGTCGTCGTCGACCTCCGCGCGGTGGAGAAGATCCGCATAGCGCAGGCGGGCGTCGGAGGTGGGTGCGTTGAGGTGATCGGGGCGGTTGAAGGTGATCGTGGCGATCTTGGTCTTCGGGTCCTTGTCGTAGAGGATGATCTCTTCCGCCGAGGGCCGCTCATCGTGGGTCACCGCGGTTTCTGTCACCTAACTACCTCCGTCTCGATCGGGATCTGGTCGGCTACTGCAGTCGGTCGCCGGGCGAATCCGCTCATTGTCTGCTCAGGGTGCTCGCATCGTCGGGGTCGATGAAGTACATCGCTGAGCCGAGACGCCGACCGCCGGCATTCCGGTGCGATTCCGACCGATGCATCGCCCTCTCGCGGATTCCGGTGAATCCGAGGTCTGAGGTCGGCCGAGCTGTGGTCTGACCGACCCCGCCTGTAGACAGTGAAGCGCATCACACGAGCAAAGTCAATCAACTGCTTGATTTAGGTGAGAATTGGCTGTCGGCGCAGTTCGACGCGTCGCCTGCACGCCACTGCGCTGGATGTGCGGGCGTCGATTCACGGAGGTGGGCGACAGCTCTGCGCCACGCCTCGAGTCGCCGCAGCGGCTACGGGCGGCCCGCTGCGGCCCGGTTCGCCGGTGGCGGGCTCAGGCGGGGGTGACCGGTGCGGTCCAGACGCCGACCAGGGCGTCGACGAGCCCGGTGGCCATCTCCGACCAGGTCGTGCGAATCAGCGGAATGCCGTCTGCCAGAGCACGTTCGCGCTGCGCACACATGTGGATGATGAGGAACATCGCGCAGTCCATGCGTTCCGGCTGGACCTGAACCGGTAGGAAGGGGAGGCACTTCAGGAGCCCCTCCTGTGACTGGTGCAGCGACACGGATTCGTTCCAGGACTCCTCGAGCAGGACATTGCGCATCTCGGGGTCGGCGATCAGTTGTGCGCCAAAGCGCGCGAACCACGTGGGGGAACCGAGTTCGTCGAATCGGGCTGTGATGGGCCGGACCTGGCAATCGATCCAGTCACGGATATCGGTGGAGCCGCTGATCTGTTCGAGTTGTGCCTGCCGGAGGGGTTCGACGCCCTGGTGGAAACGTCGGACCAGGGCGCGAATGAGGTCAGTTCGGCTTCCGAAGTGGTATCCGACCACCGCCGTATTGCCTTGACCTGCAGCTTCAGCGATCTGACGATTCGAGACGGTGTAGATACCGTTCTCGGCGAACAACCGTTCGGCGGTGTCGAGGATGAGTTCCTGCGTCGCTTCCTTTTTGCGTTGGCGAGTGGGCGGCGCTACGACCGTTTCGTCGGACGTGGTCGATGCAGTCGCCATGTCTCTGTGACCTCGCTTTTGTCTGTGCCTGTCTGCGCCTGCCGTCGTCGGTGTGAGTGCGGTAGTCGCGACGTGCATCGGTGCGATGAACCCTTTGATCAGGTTCAGGTTACCGCACTTGTAAAGCGCACGATTGAGCAGATTGCCGCGACTCGGGCCGGCCATGAGGGGGATGCGCGGATATGTGCGCGTCCGTGGACCTACGTGACCTGCCGTTTTGTTTGGGGGTCAATGGTGTGCGGCAAACGTATCGCCGGCGCGCCGAATTGCGCAGCGTGAATTTCAATCAATCGCTTGACAACTTTGTGTGACGCTGACAGTCTGGTCGCCAGAGTGAGATAGAGCACACATGGTCGACGCTGTGGCTCTCGTCTTCTCCCAGCGGGCCAGGAGGTTCGTTGGCACTACGGGTTCGAACGACCCTCTGCTCGTACCGAACGTGGTCCGTGCCCTACCCGGCGCGGATCTCCAGAACGTGCGCGTGCAAACAGAATTCGCCTCGATTTGCCGCGCATCGACGTCATCGACATGTATCCGCATTCCGAATCAGATCCCGAAGGGTGTCCACAATGACCAACGAGTTGTCAGGAAAGATCGTCATAGTCACAGGCGGCGCGTCGGGTCTCGGTCAGGGCATCGTCGAGAAATTCGTCGCGGAGGGTGGACGGGTCGTCATCGCCGACGTGGACGAGGAGGGTGGTCGGGCGTTGGCCTCCGCACTCGGCGACAATGCGGAGTTCGTCCGCACGGATGTCGCGGTGCCGGCCGAGATCGCTGCCGTGGTGGATCACGCGGTCGGCAAGTACGGTCGGCTCGACGTCATGGTCAACAACGCCGGGGTATCCGGCACGATGCACCCGAGTTTCCTCGACGACGATCTGGCCGATTTCGAGATGGTGATGAACGTCAACCTGCTCGGAGTGATGGCCGGAACGAAGTACGCCGCCGCACAGATGGCGAACAGCGGGGGCGGATCCATCGTCAACATCTCATCGATCGGTGGAATCCAGGCGGGCGCCGCGGTCTTGACCTACCGCGCGTCGAAGGCTGCCGTGATCCACTTCTCGAAATCGGTCGCGCTCGACCTGGCGCAGCACGACGTGCGTGTGAACTGCATTGCCCCAGGGAGCATTCCCACACCGTTGCTGGCGAAGTCGGCGGTGAAGATGGGTGCCGACGCGGATACGTTCATTGCGATGGTGCGTCAGATGATGGCCGCGAACCGGCCGCTGCAGCGCGAGGGTTCCGAAGAAGATGTCGCCGAGGCCGCACTGTTCTTCGCCTCGGACCGGTCCCGCTACGTGACGGCGACCCTGCTTCCCGTGGACGGTGGCACCTCGGCCGGGCAGCCCAACAAGGCTGCGGTCAACGCGCAGGACAAGAAGGAGGACGAGTCCGAGCTCGTCGGCTCTGGTCAGGGCAAAGAGGCATGACGACCCGGACGGGTGTCTTGATCGTCGGCGCATCGGCCGCCGGCCTGTCCACCGCGGAAGCATTGCGGCGCGGCGGATATGAGGGCCAGATCACCATGATCGGTGCCGAACTGCACGCTCCGTACGATCGACCACCCTTGTCGAAGCAAGTGCTGTCGGGCAGCTGGACACCCGACCGCGCCGTACTCCGTCCCGAGGACCACATCGCCGCGCTCGGTCTGGACATCGGCCTCGGTGAGGTGGCGACCTCGCTCGACGTCGACGCACGCACAGTTCGGACGTCACGACGCGTCATCACGGCCGATCACATCGTGATCGCCACAGGGGCCCACCCTCGGACCCTCCCGGGCCAGCCGGCGATCGACGGCTTGCATTCGTTTCGTTTCGTCGACGATGCGGCAGCGCTTCGGACGGACCTGTTGTCGGCGTCGCGCCTCGTGATTGTCGGCGATGGGGTCCTCGGCGCCGAGATAGCGGCGACCGCACGTGGGATGGGACTCGAGGTCACCATCGTCGGGCCGCAGACGGGCTTGATGGAGTCACAGCTCGGTCCCGGGGTCGCCGGACACTTGACGGAACTTCATGCCTCGCAGGGAGTTGGGCTCCGCCTCGGAGAACAGGTTGTCGGATTCGCCGAGACGGATGGTCGGACGTCAGGAGTCGAACTGGCCTCGGGCGAGACGCTCCCAGCGGACGTCGTCGTGGTCGCGGTGGGCGCCATCCCGGCCACCGGCTGGCTCGAGGACAGCGACCTCGAGGTCGCCGACGGTGTCGTGTGTGACGCGAACTGCCGGGCCGCCGAAGGTATCTACGCAGCAGGAGATGTCGCGCGCATCCGGGATGCGGCGACCGGGAGCAGTCGTAGGCTGGAGAATCGCACCAATGCCACAGAGCACGGTATGACGGTCGCCGCCGCGATCCTGGAGCAGCAGACCCGGGGTGCCGTCACCATTCCGTACTTCTGGACCGATCAGTTCGCGACCAAGATCCAGGTCGATGGGTTCATCCCGCGGGGAGCGGAGATGTCGATCGTGGACGGTGATCCGGCCACCGGACGTTTCGTCGCCGCCTACGTCGCTGACGGTGTCGTCACCGGGATCGTCGGATGGAACATGGCCAAGCAGTCCCGCCGACATCGCGGCCGGATCGGTCAGGCCGTCGCGGACCAGCCGGTGGGTGTCCTGTGACACCCGGACACCACGAATGTAGAAGACCTGGCCAGCGTTCTCCGGAGCTGCGCTGTGTCAAGTGTTTTGGATACGGATACCAGCCCTACACGTCGACCGTGCCAGCAGATGGCATCTAGGAGAATCCCGTGAAGATCACCATCGATCAGGACAAATGTATTGCGTCGGGCCAGTGCGTCGCCGCCGCCGACGCCGTCTTCGATCAGAGGGACGACGATGGCATCGCTTTCCTCATCGACGAGGATCCGCCGACTTCGGAAGCCGACGACGTCCGACACGCGGCAGCCGTCTGCCCCGCCCTGGCCATCGTCGTCGAGGACTGACCGGTTTCAGCGCCGCCGCACACACCCTGTCCCAGTCACAGCCGACTCATGAAGGATCACATCTGATGTCAGAAACTGCCACCGAAGCGCCCAACGAGACCCCCTATTTCCCGATGGATCGGGATTCGCGCTGCCCCTTCGCCCCACCTGAGGGCACAAAGATCCTGCGCGAGATCAACCCAGTCAGCCGGGTCAAGATCTGGGACGGCTCAACCCCTTGGCTGATCACCGGATTGGATGCGCAGAAGACCCTCCTCGGCGACCCTCGGATCAGTGTGGACGAAACGCTCGCGGGCTTCCCGCACTGGAATGAGGGCATGAAGGCGAACGTGAGCATTCGCCCGAAGTCGGTGTTCAATTCAGATGGCGAAGAGCATGCCCGGTTCCGCCGGATGATGACGCGAGCGTTCACGGTCAAGCGCGTCAAGGCGCTGCGTCCGTTCATCCAGCAGACCGTCGACGAACTGATCGACGCGATGACCGAGGGGCCCAAGCCCGCGGATCTCGTGACCGCACTGGCCCTTCCGGTTCCGTCGATCGTGATCTGTCAGATGCTCGGCGTGCCCTACGAGAACCATGACTTCTTCCAGGAGAACTCTGTTCAGGCCGTCGACCGATACGCGACACCGGAAGAGAACATGCAGGCATTCGCCAACATGTTCATGTTCATGCACGAGATCGTCGAAAAGAAGATGTCCGAGCCGGCCGATGACGTCCTCAGCGACTTCGCGGGCTACGCCAGAGACGGTGACATCGACGCTGCCGAAGCCGCGCAGATGGGCCTCGGCATGCTGATCGCCGGACACGAGACCAGCGCCAACATGATCGCCCTCGGAACCCTTGCGCTGCTGGAGAACCCGGATCAGTTGAAGCTCATCCGCGATGCCGAGGACGACAAGGTCGTCATCAACGCTGTCGAGGAGATGATGCGCTACCTGGGAATCATCCACAACGGCCAGCGGCGTATCGCCCTCGAGGACATCGAGATCTCCGGACAGCACATCAAGGCGGGCGACGGCGTAATCGTCGAACTGAGCTCCTCGAACTGGGATCCGGAGGCCTTTCCGGAGCCGGAGAAGCTGGACATCACTCGGTCGGCCCGTCTGCACACCGGCTTCGGGTTCGGGCCGCATCAGTGCATCGGCCAGCAGCTGGCGCGCGCCGAACTGCAGATCGTCTACAACACGCTGTTCAAGCGGCTGCCCGACCTGGCGCTCGCAATCCCGGCCGAAGAAGTCGAGTTCAAGTCCGACCGCCTGGCCTACGGTGTGTACTCCCTGCCGGTGACCTGGTGACCCGGCGCGAAACCGCCGTCGTCCGCATCGATTTCGTGAGCTGAGGTATGGCTATGCAGGAGTGGGATCACGTCACCGACATGCTGGTCGTCGGATCCGGCGGAGGACTCGTCGGTGCCTTGCGTGCCGCGGCGCTCGGGATGGATGTGGTGGTCGCGGAGAAGTCTGACATGGTCGGCGGATCCACCGGGATGTCGGGTGGTGTGGTCTGGTTGCCCGACAATCCCGTCATGGCCCGGGCGGGAGTCCCCGACTCCCGTGAGGCCGCGGTCGCCTACTTCGATTCGGTCGCCGGGCCGGCCGCGCAGTGCAGTCCGGCGTCGTCGACCGCTCGCCGCGAGACATATCTCTCCGCCGGAAACGAGATGCTCGAGTTCCTCGAGGCCGAGGGCGTGGAGTTTCTCCATTGCGCGGGCTACAGCGACTACTACTCCGGCGTTCGCGGGGTCACGGGTGGGGTGGCCCGGTCGCGCTCGGTCGAGGCGACAGCCTTCGACACGCGTCAGCTCGGCCAGTGGGCCGCTCGGCTACGTCCTCCGGTCGCCGGCAACATGACGCTCTACACCTATGAGGCGGCATACGTCTCGAGTCTGTTCACGCGCAAGGGTGCGGGCACGATGACGCGCGTGATGGCCCGTACGGCGTTGGGGAAGATACGTGGGCGCAAGAACGTCACCAACGGCGCGGCGCTCATCGGCTATGTCCTGAAGGCGCTGCTCGACCGTGATGTGCCCATCTGGACCGACACCGCATTCGTCGATCTCGTCATCGAGGACGGCGAGGTGCGCGGGGCCGTGCTGGAACGCGACGGCGTGGAGATCCGCGTCCGCGCGCGCCGGGGCGTCCTGCTGTCCGCCGGGGGCTTTTCGCGGAACCAGACGATGCGTGAGGAGTTCTCCCGAGATCAGCCCGGCCGCGTCGAGTGGACCAGCGCCAATCCGGGTGACACCGGCGAAGCGTTGCAGATCGCGATGAAATACGGTGCGGCGACGGACATGATGGACGAGGCGTGGTGGCTGCCGTCGTGGATCATGCCCGACGGGGTCCCGTCGATGTGCATCAGCGAGCGCAGCAAACCGGGTGCGATCATGGTGGATGCGCAGGGGCGCCGATACTTCAACGAGGCGATCGCCTATCAGGAGGCGGGACAGTGCATGTTCGCCCACGAGAAAGCCGTCGGCGGCGCCCTGCCGACATGGTTGATCATCGATTCGCGTCATCGCTCCCGCTATGTCTTCGGGATGGCTCCGCCGGGACGTACCCCCAAGGAATGGCTCTCCAGCGGCGCGATGAAGAAGGCCGACACGCTCGAGGACCTGGCGGCACAGTGCGGGATCGATCCACACACGTTGGCCGACACCGTGGCCCGCTTCAACGGATTCGCGGCGACCGGCGTTGATGCGGACTTCCACCGCGGTGAAGGTGATCACGAGAAGTACCAAGGGGATCCGTCGCACAAGCCGAACCCATGTCTGGGGCCGGTGGCCAAGGCTCCGTTCTACGCGGTGGCCATGTACCCCGGTGACATCGGGACCAACGGGGGGTTGCTCTGTGACGAGCACGGTCGGGTGCTCACCGAATCCGGCGCGCCGATCCCGGGCTTGTACGCCGCCGGGAACATCACCGCGTCGGTGATGGGTCGCAAGTACCTCGGTGCCGGTGCGACCATCGGTCCATCGGTGGTGTTCTCCTACGTCGCGGCGGGCCACGCCCAGGCTCGCGACGCCGGCGAGCGCCACGCCGAGACCTCGCGCGGGGAATCCACCGGAAACTGATCCGCACCACGGTGGACAGACGTCTGCGCGCCTACACGAGAGATGACTCCGTGTAGGCGCGCAGCTTTCAGATGTGGCGCTCAGATGTGCCCAGCCGGTCGATGGCGTCGGGAGCGGTGTGGCCGCATTTTGACCGTCAGTCGGTGAGGGAGATCGCCCGCCGTGGGCACTGGCGGACCGCCTCGTGGACCTGATCCTCGTTGTCCGGCGTCACCCTGTCGTTCAAGACGTGCAGATTGTCGTCCTCGTCGAGGTCGAATACCGCCGGCGCGGCACCCGCGCACAGGCCATTGCTCTCGCAGATCGCGAAGTCCACATCGACCTTCATGATTCACTCTCTCTCGACCGATGACGCCGGTGTGCCACCCACCGCACGAACAAGGTGGTGGAACACCGGCGCACATATCGGATTACTTCAGGCAGGCGCCCGCGTCGACGGGAAGGGTGACACCCGTGATGTACCGGGATTCGTCGGATGCCAGGAACAGCACGGCGTTGCTGATGTCCTCCGGCTCCACCCACGGGACCGGCAGCGTGTTCATCATCTGCGAGAGCGGTGCGAAGTCGTCGGGACCGGGATTCTCGAGATCCGGGCGGAACATCTTGTAGGTCGCATCGTTCATGATCATCGCCGTGTTCACCTGGGTCGGGTGCACCGAGTTCACGCGGATGTTGTTCTGCGCGAGTTCGATCGCCAGGGTCCGCATGATCCCGATGACGCCGTGTTTGGCGGTTACGTAGTGCCCGCAGAACGGATAGGACTTCAGACCGCCCACGGAGCTGGTCAACACGATCGAGCCGCCGCGCCCGCCGGCGACGATGTGCGGGATCGCGACTTTCGCGGTGTGCCAGACACCGGTCATGTTCACGTCGATCATGTCCTGCCAGGTCTTGACATCCATGTCTTCCAGTGAGGAACCGCCGGTGGCGATTCCGGCGTTGGCGGCCACGATGTCGAGCCGGCCGAGTTGTTCGACGCCGGTCTGGACGGCCTTGGCCATCCCGTCGAGGTCTCGGACGTCGACCTTGGCCGTCACGACTCGCCGGTCGTGGGCCTTGACCAGTTCGGCGGTCTCGGCGAGGTCATCATCGCTGGCGAGGTCGAACGGTACGTTGTCGATCGGTTCGCAGATGTCGATGGCGATGATGTCGGCGCCCTCGGCGGCCAGCCGGACGGCGTGACTGCGTCCCTGGCCGCGTCCGGCGCCGGTGATGAAGGCGACCTTGCCCTCGACTCTTCCGGTCATGAGTACTCTCCTCGATTCATGTGGTTGTGGTGCAGGATCAGGTGGTTGCCGATCAGAAGGTGGCGGGCAGTGTGTCCCAACCGCGCACCGTCGACGTCGGGGACAGCGAGGCCTCCGAGAGGTTGACCTCCCATTCCGGGATCCTCTTGAGGATCTCTTCGAGCGCGATGCGTCCTTCGAGTCGCGCGAGAGCCGAGCCCAGGCAGAAGTGTGTGCCCACACTGAAGGTCAAGTGCTGCTTGGTACTGCGGTGGATGTCGAAGGTGTCGCCGTCGGGGAAGCGGCGGTCGTCGCGGTTCGCTGCGGCGATCAGTAGCATCATCACACTGCCTTCGGGGACCGTCGTCCCGTAGTAGTCCACGTCGCGCGTCACGTAGCGGGCAACATGCGGCGCAGGCGGTTCGAATCGCAGGAGTTCCTCGACGGCGTTCGGGATCAGGTCGGGGTTCTCGACGAGCTGGCGCCGCTGGTCGGGGTGTTCGGCGAGCACCTTTCCGGCCCAGCCGATGAGTCGGGTGGTCGTCTCGTTGCCGGCACCCGACACGACGTTGACATAGGTGAGCAGCTCGTCGCGAGTGAGCTTGCGGCGGGTGCCGGTCTCGTCGTCGAACTCGACGTTGAGCAGCTCGGTCATGATGTCGTCGGACGGATGCTCGGCGCGCCAATCGATGTAGGCCGCGAAGATGTCGCCGGTGGCCATACCTTCCTCGGCCGCGCGCATCGGTTTGCCCTCCTCGGTGCGCATCTGGTCATTGGCGAAGTCCCGGATGGACTCCTGGTCCTCTTCCGGAATGCCGAGCAGCATGCCGATGACCTTCATCGGCATCTGGGCGCCGAGGTCCTTGACGAAATCGAACCGTCCGCTGCCCAGCAGGGGATCAAGCGATGCGGCGCAGAACTCCCGCACCAGCGGCTCGAGGGCGAAGATCTTGCGAGGAGTGAACATCCGCGCCAGCAGCTTGCGGTGGATGTCGTGGATCGGAGGGTCCTCGAAGATCAGCACGCCCGGCGGGATGTCGATGTTGGCCTTGATGAGTTCGAGGATCGCGCCGCGGCTGGAACTGAACGTCGCGTAGTCGTTCAAAGCGGCGGTGACATCCTCATGCCTGCTCAGGGCGAAGAAGTCGTGCTCGGAGTTGTGATAAAGCGGTGCTTCCTCGCGGATCAGCCGGAACATCGGGTACGGATCTGCATTGAGTTTGACGTCGTAGGGGTCGTACCGGATGTCACTCGTCGTACTGCTCGTCACGGATGGGTCCTCTCGCAGGACTGTGCGGAATGAATCTGAGGGCATCGACGTGTGCTCAACGCGATCGATGCTGCGTTCAGTGTGGAGAACTCTACAGGAGTTCGCAACTCGTGATTGCAGTTTTGGAGAGTGTAATTCTCGCTAGTATGGGTCGACATGGATGCATATTCGCTGTGAGAAAGCCTGCCGATCTTGGTATTTCGCGCGGCACGTCGACCATCTCCGGTGGGGATCGACGCGTTCTGTTGTTCGCGGCGGCGTTGTGTGAGTATTCTGGTCACTCGTACAGAGAACGTCATTTCCGACTCAGAGAATTGTGATGATCATGACCGATCTCGGGCTGCCGCGGTACGGCCGGTCCGGCGCTCGCGTGGAGGCGCTGCGATGACCAGCACGCGTGGCCAGCAGCCGAGCGGTGCAGTGTCCGGAATGGTGGCGCGCTACTCCTCGGGTCCGCTGAAAGCCGTCGGTGGACTGTTCATGATGGGCGCCGATGCCTTCTCGTTCGCCTTTCGGCGTCCGTTTCAGCGTCGCGAGTTCATCGAGCAGTCGTGGTTCGTCGCCAAGGTGTCCCTGATGCCCACGCTGCTGGTCGCGATCCCGTTCACCGTCCTTGTCAGCTTCACCCTCAACATCCTGCTTCGTGAACTGGGTGCTGCGGACCTCAGCGGAGCGGGTGCCGCCTTCGGGTCGGTGACCCAGGTGGGGCCGATGGTGACCGTGCTCATCGTCGCGGGTGCCGGCGCCACCGCGATGTGCGCCGATCTCGGTTCGCGGACCATCCGAGAGGAGATCGAGGCGATGGAGGTACTCGGAATCAACCCGGTCCAGCGGCTCGTGACACCCCGGGTGCTGGCGTCGGGATTGGTCGCATTGCTGCTGAACAGTCTCGTCTGCGTCATCGGAATCGTTGGCGGATACATCTTCTCGGTGTTCGTCCAGGGCGTGAACCCCGGTGCGTTCGCGTCCGGTATCACCTTGCTGACCGGTACCCAGGAGGTGATCATCTCGTCGGTGAAAGCCCTTGTCTTCGGTCTGATCGCGGGGGTGGTGGCCTGCTATCGCGGGCTGATCGTCTCGGGCGGCGCCAAATCGGTCGGCAACGCGGTCAACGAGACGGTGGTGTATGCGTTCATGGCCCTGTTCGTGGTGAATGTCGTGATCACGGCAATCGGCGTCCAGTTGACGGCGAGGTGACCAGAATGTCGCACGCGACCTCTGCGCGGAACGCACGTCATTCGGCGACGCCCAGCGTCCCCTACCACCGACTGCGTCGTGAACTGCGCAGGCCGGTCGGCGCGCTCGGCCGCATCGGCGACCACGCCATCTTCTATGCCCGCGCGCTGCGGAGTGTGCCGCACGCCGCGGTGCACTACCGGCGCGAGACCATCCGCCTCATCGCCGAGACGAGCATGGGTGCAGGCAATCTGGCGCTGATCGGAGGCACCGTGGTCATCGTCGGCTTCCTCACGCTCGCCACCGGCAGCACGCTGGCCGTGCAGGGCTACAGCACGTTGGGCGACATCGGGATCGAGGCGCTCACCGGGTTCCTGTCGGCCTTCATCAACGTGCGCATCGCCGCGCCGGTGGTGGTGGGTATCGGCCTGGCGGCGACCTTTGGCGCAGGCGCGACCGCGCAACTGGGAGCGATGCGGATCAACGAGGAGATCGACGCATTGGAGTCCCTGGGGATCAACCCCGTGTCATACGTCGTCGGTACCCGGATCGCCGCGGGAATGATCGTGCTGGCCCCGCTCTACGCGATCGCGCTGATCGCGTCGTTCGCCGCCTGCCACTTCACCACGGTGGTGTTGCTGGGGCAGTCCACCGGTTTGTACGCGCACTACTTCTCGACGTTCCTCAACCCGCTGGACCTGGTCTGGTCCTTCGTCCAGGCCTTCGCGATGGCGTTGCTGATCCTGTTGATACACACGTACTTCGGGTTCTTCGCCAGCGGGGGACCAGCCGGTGTGGGCATCGCGGTGGGCGACGCGGTACGCACCTCGCTGATCGCGGTGGTCACCGTCACGCTGCTGGTGTCCCTGGCAATCTACGGGTCCAACGGCAACTTCAACCTTTCCGGCTGACCGATGGCGATGTCGAGCGCCGTTTCGCGGCCCCTGGCCGGAGGTCTGCTGGTCCTGGTGGTGGTGGGGGCCATCGTGCTGTCCGCAGCGATGTTCACCGGCGCCACCGAGAAGTCGTCGACCGTGACGGTGGTGGCCCCGCGGGCCGGACTCGTGATGGATGCCGACGCCAAGGTGCAGATGCGTGGAGTCACGGTCGGGAAGGTGTCGAAGATCGCCTACGACCAGCCGGGCACGGCGACCCTGACGCTTGCGATGCAGCCCGATCAGATGACCCGGATCCCGGAGAACGTAGGGGTCCACATCGCCGCTCCGACGGTGTTCGGGGCCAAGAGCGTCGAACTCGTAGTTCCCGAGGATCCGGCGCCGGAGCGGTTGCAGGACAACCAGATCCTGTCCGCCAACCAGGTCGAGGTCGAGATCAACACAGTCTTCGGCGAGCTCAATGAGGTTCTGGCGCAGATTCGTCCGGCCGAACTGAACGCCGCATTGAGTGCGCTGTCGACTGCGCTCAGCGGCCGCGGAGAACAGTTCGGGCAGATGCTGACGGATTTCCATGAGTTCCTCCGCGACGTCGACCCGACGATGCCCGCGCTGCGGGCTCTGCTGCGCGACACGCCGCAGATGCTCGATGTGTACGCCGACACCAGCGCACCACTCCTGGACACCGTCGACCATGTGAGCAGCATCAGCGACACCCTGGTGGCCGAGCAACACCATCTCGACGCCTTTCTTACCAGTGTGATCGGATTGTCGAACACCGGCACCCGGGTGCTGGCCGACAATCGATCGGCATTGGCGCGTGCACTTCATCTCCTGGTCCCCACCACGGCGTTGACCGATGAGTACAACGAGGCACTGACCTGTGCGCTGAACGGGTTCGCCGATCTCGCCGTCTCGCCACCCGCCGACGTGCCCGGACTCGGGTTGTCGGCCAACTTCCTGTGGGGGGCCGAGCCGTATCACGCGCCCGAGGACCTTCCGAAGGTGGCCGCCACGGGTGGCCCGCAATGCTCGATGCTGCCGGTGGGATTCCAGGAGAAGCCCCCGTATGTGGTCGCCGACACCGGAGCGAATCCCTTCGATCCGAGCCGACGGACGGTGGAACTCAACGTGAAGAGCTTGCAACAGGCACTGTTCGGACCGATCCCCGACGGGGCGCCGCGATGAGGAGGGCCATCGACTCGACCACCCTGAAGTTCGCGGCGTTCACCACGGTGATGCTGATGGTGGCGGCCATGTTGATGCTGGTGTTCAGTGACCAGAGGGCCGGCGACACCACGGGATACGGCGCGGTGTTCACCGATGCGTCAGGGCTCCGGTCGGGCGACACCGTCCGGATAGCCGGTGTGCGTGTGGGTACCGTGGGCGATGTCTCGCTGGCATCGGACAACCGAGTCCATGTCGACTTCGACGTGGACAACCAGATCGCTCTGCCCGGCGACACCGGCGCCGCGGTGCGGTATCTCAATCTCGTCGGTGACCGCTACCTCGAGCTCACCGAAGGCAAGGCGTCGTCGACCATGTCGCCGGGCAACGAGATTCCGGCCTCGCGAACCGATCCGGCCCTCGATCTCGATGTGCTTCTCGGCGGGCTCAAACCGGTGATCGACGGACTGGAACCAACCCAGGTCAATGCGCTGAGTTCGGCCGTGCTCGACATCATGCAGGGCCAACGTTCAACGGTCCGTACGCTGTTCGAGAACAGTTCGACGCTGTTCGCCACACTGGGGGACAACGTCGACGTGATGGATCAGCTCATCGACCAGCTGTCGCGCCTGATGACGACGCTGTCGAAAGACCGGGATCGTTTCGGTGAGACCATCGACCGGCTCGGCAGCCTCGTGGGTGAGCTGGCACGGCAACGAGATCCCATCGGGGCCGCTATCAGTTCGTTGGACACGGGAACCGCCACGGTGGCGAACCTGTTGACCCAGGCGCGGCCGTCGTTGTCGGGCAGTATCGATCAACTCTCCCGGCTCGCGCCGGCGCTCGACAGCGACAAACCCACTCTCGAGCACGCTTTGCAGCGGGCGCCGGACAACTTCCGCAAGCTCGTCCGGACCGGAACCTACGGCAACTTCATCCAGTACTACGTGTGCGCGGTGACCGTACGTGTGTCGGATCCGTCCGGCCGGGTCGTCGTACTCCCCTGGATCGAGCAGAAGAACGGAAGGTGTTCGGACTAGATGCTCAAGTATCGCGGCGCGGGTCTGGTGCGATTCGGTTGCGTGGGACTCGCTCTGATCGTGCTCGTGGTCATGGTAGGACTCAACTTCGCCAAATTCACCATGTGGCTCACCACGGTCACCTACCAGGCCGATTTCGTCGAGTCCGCAGGGTTGTCCGGGGGTGCGAACGTGATGGTGTCGGGGGTCCGGGTGGGTGCGGTCACCGGCGTGGAGCTGGTCGACGGCACGGCGCGTGTCACATTCACGGTGGACCAGGACACCCGCCTCGGCGACGCCACGACCGTGCAGATCCGAACCGGTTCGCTGTTGGGGCAGCGGATCGTGACCGTGGCTCCTTCGGGGTCGGGTGTGCTCGGACCCGACGACGTGATCCCGGTGGAGCGCACCTCGTCCCCGTATTCGCTCAACGACGCGGTCAACGATCTCACCACCAACGCGTCCGGTATCGACACCGCAGCGCTCAACAAGTCGCTGGACACGCTCTCGACGACGCTGACCGACGTGGCGCCCGACCTCGGACCGACATTCGACGGCCTCGCCGAGATCTCGCGTGGACTCAATGATCGCAACGGGACACTGCGGCAACTGCTGTCGACGACCAGCGAGGTCTCCGGGGTGCTCGCGGCGCGCGCCGACCGTGTCAACAGCTTGATCCTCGACTCGAACCTGTTGCTCGACGAACTCGTCCAACGGCGACAGGCCATCGCCTCACTGCTCGCCAACACAGCGGCGGTCGCCGACCAACTGAGCAAACTCGTGGCCGACAACGAAGAGCAACTCGCGCCCACCCTGACTCAGCTGAACTCCGTCGCCGCGATGCTGGAGCGCAATCGGGACAACATCGCCGCGGCGTTGCCAGGCCTTGCGAAGGTCTCCCAAACGCAGGGTGAGGCAGTGTCGGGCGGCCCGTTCTATCAGGCCTACGTGGCCAATCTGCTCCCCGGGCCGCTGCTGCAACCGTTCATCGATCAGGCCTTCGGTATCGAGCCGAAGGCGAAGTTCCCGATCCCGGGAGCCGGTGGCTGATGAGAAGTCGACGCACTCGATACCTCATCGCGCTCGTGGTGCTCGGCGCGATCGTTCTGGTGGCGGCGGTCACGGGCTACCGGGAGGTCACCCGGCCCACCACGATCACCGCGGAGTTCGCGACGACCACCGGCATCTATGTCGGTGACGACGTGCGGGTCGCCGGTGTCAAGGTCGGCACCATCTCCGGGATGGAACCGCAGGGCGAGACCGTGCGCATGACGATGCACGTCGATCACGGCGTGCCCATTCCGGCGGATGCGCGGGCCATCATCGTTGCGCAGAACCTGGTCGCCAACCGGTTCGTGCAGTTGGCGCCGGCGTATGCGACGAGCGGACCGGTCATGACCGATGGCGCGAACATCCCCCGCACCCGGACCGCGGTTCCGGTGGAGTGGGATGAGGTCAAGGAGCAACTGACCAGGCTGGCAACCGACCTCGGGCCGCGCGGCGGCGTCGAGGGAAGCAGCGTGGGCAGATTCATCGACAGCAGTGGGCGCGCGCTCGCCGACAACGGTGACACGCTCGGCGATGCGCTGCGCGAACTGGCCGGGGTGGGGCAGGTGCTGTCGGAGAACAGTGGCAACATCTCCGACACCATCGCCAATCTCCAGACCTTCGTCACCGCCGTAAGCGACAGTGGTACGCAGATCGTGCAGTTCGAGAGTCGGCTCGCCACGTTGTCGACGGTCCTCGACGGAAGCACGTCGGATCTCGATGCGGCACTGACCAATCTGGCCCAGGCCGTCGGTGACGTTCAGCGTTTCGTGGTGGAGAACCGGGACCAGGCGTCCGAGCAGGTCAGACGGCTGGCGGCAGTCACCCAGAATCTGGTCGACAACGACGACGATCTGGAACAGCTGCTGCACGTCTTCCCGACGAATATGGCGAACTTCTACAACATCTACAATCCCGACACCGGCACGGAGGCAGGTGTGTTCACTGTCAACAACTTCAGCAACCCGGTGCAGTTCATCTGCTCGTCGGTGGCGAGCATCGAGAATCTCACCGCGGCCGAGGGAGCACGCCGGTGCGCACAGTATCTCGGTCCCATCGCTCCGATGCTGACGTTCAACTACCTACCGGTGCCGCTGAATCCGGTGCTGGGACCCACCGCTGACCCGGACAACCTGATCTACACCGAGGACAAACTCAAACCTGCCCAGACGCAGGGGGAATCGACAAACGCTACATCCCGCCAGGGTGCGGCGTCCCAGAAGAAGCCAGCCGACACGAGGGACGATCTGTTGCTTCCAGGGCGCGCACAGGGGACACCGTGACAGCCCCCCAGCGACCCTCGCACCTCGTGCGGATCATCCTCGCCATGTGTTCGGTTCTCGTGTTCGGCGCCGGATGTCAGTGGGACGGCGTCAATTCGATGACCTTACCCGGTACGGTCGGCACCTCCGGTGACGACTTCGAGATCGTCGTCGAGATGGCGAATATCGGTACGCTGTCCGAGAATTCGCCGGTCTTCATCAACGATGTGGAGGTGGGCAGCGTCGGACCCATGCGTGTCCGGGGCTGGCATGCCGAGGTCTCGCTCAAGTTGAAGCAGTCGACGGTGGTTCCGGCGAACGCGATCGCCACCGTGGGTCAGACCAGCTTGCTGGGATCGATGCACGTCGCGCTCGACCCGCCCGAAGGAGTGGCTCCGCAGGGACGGTTGGAAGCGGGGCAGACGATCCCGCTCGACCGGTCCTCGTCGTATCCGTCGACCGAGGAAACCCTGGCATCGGTGTCCTCCGTCGTCAACGGCGGCGGTCTCGGCCAGCTCGGCGGGATCATCCGCTCACTCAACGAGGGATTCGACGGGCGTCAGGACGACGTGCGGGACCTACTGGGACAGGTGTCGACATTCGTCGGCACCCTTGATCGTCAGCGCGGTGACCTGGTGGACCTGCTAGACCAGGCCCGTCGTCTGTCCACCTCGTTCGCGGAGCAGGACCAGCTGATCAGCAAAGCCTTGCACGAGATCCCACAGGGCCTCGCCGTCGTCGACGAGCAACTGCCCCGTATCATCACCGCACTCAATCGGCTCCGGGTGTTCAGCGACACCTCGACCGGAGTGATCAATCAGGTTCAGGACGACCTCCTGTCGAACCTCGAGCACTTGGAGCCGACCCTGAGGTCACTCGCCGACGTCGGTCCACGGATCAATTCCGCGCTCGCCTACGCGACAGTGTTCCCATACGGCCAGAAGGTGATCGACCGCGCGGTGCGCGGTGACTACATCAATCTGCATGCGACCGTGGACCTCACGGTGCCCCGTCTGCAGCGCGAGCTGCTGTTGGGTACTGCCCTCGGAGATCCGAACGCAGTGGTGCCCTTCGCGCCCGGCGACCCGGGATACAGTCGCCAACCCACACACGATCCGCTGCTCGGTCCGCTGCGGGCGGCTCAACGAGGTGGACGATGATCCTATCGCGAATGGTCAAGATTCAACTGGCGATCTTCACCGTGGTCGCCCTTATCGCCACATGGTTGATGCTGTTCTCCTACATGCAAGTACAGACGCAGCTGGGCGTCGGCCGGATCACGGTGACCCTTCAGGCCCCGGAGACCGGTGGCCTCTACCGATTCGGCAACGTGACCTATCGAGGTGTCGACGTCGGAAAGGTGACCGATGTGCGGCTCACCGACAGCGGAGTCGAGGCGACACTGTCGATCGACAGTGAAGAGCAGATCCCGGCAGACCTGCAGGCCGGGATTCGCAGTATGTCGGCGGTGGGCGAGCAGTACGTCGACCTGCGCCCACGCAGCGACGATCCGCCGTTCCTGCGCAACGGATCGGTGATCTCGTCCGGCGACGTGCAGATCCCGCAGCCGGTGGCGCCGATGTTGGAGAAGCTGAATGGGCTCGTGACGAGCATCCCGAAGGATCAGCTCTTCGGCCTGGTGGACGAGCTCAACGACAGCCTCGGCGGACACGGATATGACCTGCAGAGCCTGCTCGACTCGTCGTCGACACTGGCGGCGAGTCTTCGGGGGGTCGGTGACGAGACCGCCACGCTGCTACAGGATTCGGTGCCGTTGGTCGATTCCCAGGTGGACAGCGCCGACGCGATCCGCATGTGGACGTCCAACCTGTCCGGCTTCACCGGGCAGTTGGTGCAAAACACCCCGGAGATGCGTCGAATCCTCACCTCCGGGCCGGGATTCGCCGACGAGATCACCAAGACGCTGGACTCAGTGAAGCTGACCCTGCCGGTGCTGTTGGCCAACGTGACGACCATCGGACAACTCGCGGTGACCTACAACGCCGGCCTCGAACAGATCCTGGTTCTGTTGCCACCGGCGATCTCGATGATCCAGGCCGTGCAGCCGAACCGTAACGGCACCCAGTGGGGGCTGGGCGACTTCCGCATCAGCGGTATCTCCGATCCACCGGCATGTACGGTCGGGTTTCTCCCGCCATCGCAGTGGCGTCCGCCCGAGGACGTCCGCGTCATCGATACCCCTGATGACTTGTACTGCAAGCTTCCGCAAAATAGTGACATCGGGGTCCGAGGGGTACGTAACATCCCGTGCGCCAACAAGCCGGGCAAGCGCGCCCCGACGGCGGCGATGTGCAACAGCAATGAGGAGTTTCACCCGCTCGCCACACGGCAACCGCTGGTCGGGCCGTACCCGAAGGACCCCAGTCTGATCCGTCAAGGGATCGTGGCGCCTTCCGCGGGTCCTACGTCCGCCGGTGGTGGTCCGACAGTGGCTGCCGCACAATATAACCCGGAGGACGGGAGCTACATCGGGGGTGACGGACAGAAGTATCGACAGGCTGATCTGACCAGTCCCGCGTCGTCCTGGCAGGGCATGCTGCCGCGCTGACTGCTGAGTCGGACGAGGCAGGCGCGGAAACTACACCGGGTCGAATGACGAGATCAGCCAGCGACCTCCGACGCGCTGTAGCGTGATTCGCACACTGCTGGAGGTGAGTTCGGGGTCGGGCTTGGTCTTGCTGGTGGTGCTCTGGTTGACGAAAGCGAGCACCTGGGCGTCGTTCTTCGAGAGCTCTGACACCGCCGACCGCACGATCTGGGCTTCCGTGTTCACATCGTTCTCGGTGGCCGCGGGCTTGACCACCTTGTCGGTGAACTCCTGATAATAGGTCAGGAAATGACCGGTGAGATTACCGCGAGCGTCTTCGAAGTCGGCATCGAGCGTCTTGGGGGAGTAGGACAACACCGATACCGCGCCGTCGTTCGCGGCTTGCAACACCGAGTGTGCGACCTCGTCGTCGACGGCGGTGTCGTCGCGGTACACGGTGAAGTAGGCGGATGCCACGGTGGCCACGGACAGCACCGCGACGGCTCCCGCGGCGCCCAGCGCCACCCGACCCCGATCGCGCTGAGCAGGGCGGCCGCGCAGTCGCCATCGCCGTTGAGGCTGGGTGGACACGTCGTCAGACACCTCGGACACGTTGTCGTATGCGTCGGCGGAATCGGGTGCATCCTCCGGTTGCGTGGGGGTCGGCAACAGTTCGGTGCGCACTTCGAGGTCGGTGTCGGATTCGACCGAAGGAGTTCGGTGGTCGTCGGACTGATCGTCGTGCTCTGCACTCATGGTACGAAATCCACCTTTGAGATCTTCATCGTTCCGTCGTCATCGGACACTGTGACACGCAGTCGCCAAGTTCGGGGCTCTTCCTGCGCGCCTGCGGCATTGGTCACCTCAGACCGTGCGGACACCAGCACGACGGCGGAGTCGGCGTTCATCGATTCGACGGCCGACCCGGTCACCTCACCCTTGGTGGTCACCTTGGACTGCTCGATCACCGATGTGAAGTCTTCGGCGCGACCGGTGAAGTCGTTGCGAAATTCACCTGTGGACTGGTTGACGATGCGCTCAACGTCGCGCTCGGCGTTCTTGTAGTCCAGTGACGTGATGGCGGTAACCCCGCGCTCGGCGACCGCTGTGAAGTCGTTCGCACGAGTCTCGTCCGCTTGCGTCTGGCGATGATGCAGGCCGATCAGCGTGGTCGCGGCCAGTGCAATCAGGGTGATCGCGACCAGCACCGCGAACGCGACGGCACGTCTGCTCGGCCGGCGGGGCGCCCTGAGGAGGCGTTTCATCCGCGAGCCGGTGTGCGCGACCCCATCTGGACGCGATCGGGCGGGTTCTGTTTCGGCATCCGACCCTGACGGCGCCTTCTCGGGGAGCGTGTCGGTATCGGACGTGTCCGGCACGTCGATCGGGACTCTTGTCGTATCCGTGGCAGTTGTCTCTGCCGCGTCGTCGCTGCTGGACACCTCGCGTCGCAATGACGTCGCTCGGGCTCGGGCTCGGGCTCGAGCGGCCGCTGCACGCGCGTGTGCCGCCTCGGCTTCCGCCTCCGCTGCGGCGGCCTCCGCTTCCGCGAGCTCGAGGTCGTAGTCGGACTCGGCAACATCTGTGGATGTCTGCACCAGCACCTCCAACGCGGGCATTCGTGAACGTGAGAGCCAGGATACCACGTGCGGAAATAGCGACAACCGATTATGAGAATGGTATTCTTGCTCCACCGCGCAGGCGGTGCGCGGCACAGATGCCGATCGGCGTCGAGATCTCCGCCCTTCTCCGCTCAGCGGTGCGGGCGACGCGACCCGGGTTCCGGCCGAGGCGTTCGAATCGAAGCGATGCCGAGAAGTCGAAGGGAATGACATGTCAGTGAAGTCCGTACTGGACGAGATCCGAGAACTGCCGGGGACGGGGGAGGTGATCCCGATCGTGGACCCGGCCACCGAGGAGCAGATCACCGAGTTCACCGATGCCGGCCCCGAGGCGATCGACGCAGCGGTGGCGCGAGCGAAGGCGGCTGCCGACGCGCGAACCTGGTCTGCGGTTCCCGATTACGATCGGGCCAAGGTGCTGTGGAGAGTGGCCGACCTCATCGACGAGAACTCAGGTTTACTGGCCGAACTCGAGTCCATCAACGCCGGGATACCACCGGGACAGGCCGAGGTGATCACCAAGGTCGGCTCGGAATGGTTCCGGTACTACGCCGGTTGGTGCACCAAGATCGACGGCATCGCCCGAGACGTGAACACCGGGGGTCTCACGGGGGTCGAGTCCCACATGCATGCGTACACGCTGCGTGAGCCCTACGACGTGGTGGGACTGATATTTCCGTGGAACGGCCCGGTGTTCAACTTCTGTGCCAAGCTGGCGCCGGCGCTGGCGGCCGGGTGCAGCACCGTCGTCAAACCTGCTGAGGAGACGCCGCTTTCGGCGCTGGTGTTGACACGCATCCTGGCCGAAGCGGGGGTGCCCGAGGGTGTGGTGAATCTGGTCAACGGCTACGGTCACACCGCCGGCGCGCAGATCACGGCGCATCCCGACGTGGACAAGGTGGCCTTCACCGGCTCAACCGAGGTGGGCCGGGAGATCGTGAAGGCATCGGCCGCCAGCAACCTGAACAAGGTCACGCTCGAGCTCGGTGGCAAGTCGCCGGTCCTGATCTTCGACGACGCGGACCTCGACACGGCGATCGCGATGGCCGGCTTCGGATGTTTCCTGCACTCGGGACAGGTCTGTATGCTCGGGTCGCGAATCTTCGCTCAGCGCAGCGTGTATGAGCGAGTGGTGGAGGGCGTCTCCACCATCGCGAACAACCTGCAGCTCGGTGGGCCGCGCGACGACGGCGCAATGATCGGCCCGCTGATCAGCGAGAAACAACTCAACCGAGTCATGGGCTACCTCGACCAGGGGCGGTCCGATGGGGTCGAACTGGTCACGGGTGGGCACCGGATCGATCGGAAGGGCTATTTCGTCCATCCGACAGTGGCGACCAACGTGAATCCCGCCACCAGCCGTCTGTTCCAGGAGGAGATCTTCGGACCGGTGGTGACGGTGTTGCCGTTCGACGACGAAGATGAGGCGGTCGCATTGGCAAATGACACCGCCTACGGGCTGGCAGGAACGGTCTGGTCCTCGAATCTCGGTCGCGCCCACCGTCTTGCCAAGCGGCTCAAAGCTGGGACGGTGGGACTCAACTGCCAGCTGCAGTTCGACCATTCGATGCCATTCGGCGGCTACAAGCAGTCGGGATGGGGGTACGAGGCGGGCAAGGCCGGGATCGAGACCTATCTTCAGTCGAAGACGGTGTGGGCCCAGATGTGACCAGATGCCCCGGGTTCCGGGCGCTGTGCCAGGGTGGTCAGCGGCCCGGCATCCGCGGGTCAAGACCGCGTCCTGTCGATTGGGACAAACGTCCATGTATAGTTTGGAGAATATCATTCTCGGGAGTGGGGAACCGGACAAAGCGGGTTGGCTATGATGACCCCGTGAGAATGATGAGCCGGAGCGAAGGTGGCCGGTGGTGACTGCAGGGACTGAAGAGCCCGCGTGGAAGCAGCGAGCCGTCGAACGCTCTCTGCGCACCGCCAAGGAACGGGCCGGGCAGCGCGTCCAGAAGTTCCTGGACGCGGCGCAGGAGATCATCGTCGAGAAGGGGAGTACCGACTTCACCGTTCAAGAGGTGGTCGAGCGGTCCAAGCTATCTCTGCGTAGTTTCTACCTCCAGTTCGACGGCAAGCACGAACTGCTGCTGGCGTTGTTCGAGGAGGCGGTCGTCCGGATGTCGGCGCAGATCCGCGCGGCGACAGACAACGAGGATCAGCCCGTCGAGCAACTGAAGGTCGCAGTCGAGTTGCTGTATGAGCTGTGCCAGCCGGACCCGGTGGCGCGGCGGCCGCTGTTCACTGAGTTCGGTACGCAATTGCTCATCTCACACCCCATCGAGATGCGCACCGCGTATTCGTCATTGTTCGGTCTGTTCACAGAACTCTTGGAACGTCTCCGGGACGCACAAGGCTTGCGAGACGATGCCGATCCGCAAAGGATCGCGTCAATGATGATGCAGTCGATCATGTTCATTGCGCAGCCGACAAGCGCCGACATGTTGCCCGAGCCCATCAGTGCCGAGGAAGTCTGGGAGTTCTGTGCGCACGGGATCGTGCGCTGAGCGTCAGCCGGCGGGGACAAGGTCACTGTAGGACACCTTTGAAGTCCGAAAAGTCTCGTGCCTACCGACGATGGTCGGACGAGAGCCCACCGCTGCGAGGGCCTGCGCCTTGAAGGCGCGGGCCGCGACGCTGAGCCGGTGGGAGACTGCACCACGCGCGAGGTCGTCGTCGACCGTGTCGCCATCGCCCCACAAGGTGATCTCGGTGTCGTCGCGGTAAGCGTCGGTGAGCATGGCGGCCAGCCGCGCGTCTCGGCGACACATCGCGACCGATGTCGCGATCGCGGGCCGTGAGCATGGCAGCCGATCGCGACTGAGGTCGAGAAGGGTGGTGTGGGCGCCGAGGATCTGGATGGGCCGACGATCCACGCCGAGCGGCAATGAGACGGTGACCTCCCAACCGGCCGTGGCCCGGTCGTAGATCCAACCACCTGCGTGTTGCACCAGGTCATCGACACAGTCGCTGATGATGTCAAGTTGGTATTTCATGCGCGCTCCCCTGCGGTGAAGTCGTTCTCGAGGCATTGGACGTACTCATCGAAGATCTCGATCAATGGAATGGACGGGTCGAGCAGCCAGGACATCTCGACTCCGTTGATGAACGCAACGATCTCCATCGCGCGAACCCGGGCGTTGACGTCGGACCGATATCGGCCCGCGCGCTTGTTGTGTTCGATCACGTCGTCGACTATGTCGACGGCGGTATGCCATCGCTGCAAGAGGCGATCATGCAAGGGTGCATCGGGCGAAAGGTTCTCCACGAGCAGGACGGTGAAGGTGCCCACCAGTTCAGGTGAACGCTGAATGCGTTCGGCGACACGGCGAATTTGTACGAACAGATCGCCGTCCAGGTCGGCCTCCGCGAGGTCTGCGTGGTCGCGGGCATCGATGACGGCATGTAGCAGTTGCTCTTTGGACTGAAAGTGGTGGAGCAGACCGGCTGCGGTCATCCCGGCATCCGCGGCGATCTGGGCGAGCGTTGTGCTCCTCCAGCCTTGGCGGGCGAGGCGCCTGGCGGCATGGTCCAAAATGCGCTGACGGCGTTCCTCGCCCTTGGCGAGCAGGGTGGCGTACGGACGATTCTCGACCACGGTGATGGCTCCCTCGTAAACCTAGTGAACGTACAGTAGGTTGGTTCACCGGTATGTGACAAGGGTCTCACCGAGAATTTCCGTCTCCGTCGGGAGACGCCCCGGGTGTGGTGGGCATTTTCGATGTACCCGGATCTCACTGAGCGAGATGCACACTCAGGCCAGGCGGCTCGCGGGCCTGCCGTTGGCGCTGGTCGCGCGAGTACGTTGGTGCCCGCGCCGATGGGGTGGCGGAGGTCGATGGCGCGTCACGGATGACGGACGCCTCGAACAATGAGCGTCGTCAAGCATCGGTCGCGGATCGCCCGAGGCGACCCGCGATCGACGTGCTGCTACCCGTCCCACCCCGCCGGCGGATGCCCGAGGCAGAACACCGCACCGAACGGGTCGGTGACGGCAGCGAGTGTGCCGTAGGGGGTTTCCTCACCGGCCATCATCACCCCACCCCCGAGCGACTCGACCTGCTTCACGGTCGCGGCCACATCGTCGACGGTGATGTATACCTGCCAGAACGACGGCACCTCGGCCGGAAACAGCTTGGACGCATCCATGATTCCGGAGTACGAGTCCTCGCCGACGAAGACCTGGCCGTAGAAGTCGGGACCGACCGTGTCCGGGTCGCCGCCGGTACCGACCTGCTCGACGCGGGCACCGATGACGTCGGTGTAGAACTCGATGGACTTCTTGTAGTCCTTGCTCTGGCATTCGAACCAGTAGGGGGTGCCATGGGTGCCCCACTCGAGGAAGCCGGGATGGGTGTTGGGTTTCCACCACCCGATCACCGCACCCGCACTGTCGGTGGCGACCATCATCGTGCCCATGTCACCGACGTCCATCGGCGGAACCATCATCGAACCGCCGGCCTTCTCCACGGCCAGAACGGTGGCGGCCGGGTCGGTGGTGTGCAGGTACACCGACCAGACGTCGGACGGGCCTGCGGGGTCCATGACCGGACCGCAGCCGGCCACACGTTTGCCGTTCTTGAGGAAGTTCCGGTAGCCGCCGAAATCGGCATTGGCCTCCTCGGCCTCCCAGCCGAAGATCGCGCCGTAGAACTCGGCGGCCTTGTCCGGGTCACTGCTCATCAGGTCGAACCAGATCGGTGCGCCCACCGGCGCCGAGTAGTCGCTCATCGCGAGTCCTTTCAACAGGGTTGGGGATCGGTCACCACTGCTGACATCAAGCGTGGCCGAAAGTCATCGGTGACGTGCGCCGAACGGGCACACCGATGAAAAACAGTCGGCCAACCGGTCTACACCTGCGAGTGAACCCGCCGACCGAAAGGCAGTCACATGCCCACCGACGTCACCCAGGCCCGTCAGATCGCGACCGCCGCCGATGAGATGCTGGCGATGACCGCGACCATCACCGACGACATGCTCGACCGGCCGACACCATGCGACATGGATCTCGCCGCGCTCCTCGGCCATGTCGACGGACTCGCCCAGGCGTTCGCCGCCGCCGCTCGAAAAGAGTTCGGGCCCTTGACATCCACACCGCCCGAGCCTTCGCAGGCCGAGTTGCCCGCGAACTGGCGAGACGACCTGCGACGCCACGTCGGTGACCTGGCCGACGCCTGGGACGATCAGTCGGCCTGGGAGGGGATGAGCCAGGCCGGCGGTGTCGACCTCCCCGCCGAGGTCTTGGGCATGGTCGCGCTGTCCGAACTGGTGCTGCACGGCTGGGACGTCGCGCGCAGCATCCGGGTCGCTTATGCCCTGCCCGACGAGGTCCTGGCGGCCGTTTTCGACTTTCACTACCCGCCACAGCCGCAGAGTGAGCGCGACGGCATGTTCGGGCCGGTGGTGGAGGTGCCCGCCGATGCCGCCCTCGTCGACCGGCTCGCCGGTCTGACCGGCCGCGATCCCTTCTGGCCGCATGGCACCCTGGAGGAATGAGCGACGGAACCGATCGTGCACGCGCGACGGTCCGGCGATTCACCTGGCCGATCGCCGCGGTCGCCGGCCTGCTGCTCGTCGCGTTCAGTCTGGTGCCGTGGGGTGTGTCGGATGCCGGCGTGCAACCGTCCATCACCGGCCTCGGCCGGGTGCGCGTGCCCGGGGCGGCCCCCGAGGATGTGGCGTTCCTGGAAGAGCACACGATGCGGCCGGGTCTGTGGACGGTGGTCCTCGGTGCGCTGATCGCCGTCGTGGCGCTGGTCGCGTGGTGGCGACCGGCTCTGCGGTGGCCGGCGGTCGTCATCGTCGGATTGTGCGCGATCGGTGCGCTGGCGGTGGCGATTCCGTCGCTCGCCGATCCGGGCGCCCACCTGTTCGATCAGCGGGTGCAGGAGGCGGTCCGGGTCGAGTCACCCCTCGTCGATGTCGGCTACGGGCTGCTCGGCGTGTTGTTCGTCGGGATCGCGCTGATCGGCCTCGTGGTGGCCGCGGCGATCACCCCAGCCGACGGATCGTCTTGATGTAGGACCAATGGTTCAGCGGGGTGAAGCCGATCGGTGCGCCGTTCGGGCCGTAGGCGTTGAACACCTGGCCGAATCCGGCGTAGATCCCGACGTGACTCGCGTCGCGATAGAAGATGATGATGTCGCCGGGTGCGAGCGCCGAGAACGGGATCGCCCGCCCTGCGTATTGCTGTTGCTGACTGACACGCGGCACCTTGACGCCGGCTGTCGAGAACGCCCATTGCACCAGACCCGAACAGTCCCACGACCATGGTCCGGTGCCGCCCCATTGGTACGGCCGGCCGATCTGGGTCATCGCCGCCGACAGTGCCTGCATTCCCGCGGGTGTGGGCACCGGGAGATGAAGGTCTGCCGACCCCGACGAGCCCGCGGAACCGGCGGAACCGGTGTCGGCGACGGCGGGGCCGACCGAGCCGATCGCGACGCCGGTGGCGAGGGCGGCAGCGCACACTGCGCCGACGATGCGGCGTCGAAGAGCGAACATGTCACCACAGTGACGGACGTGGCTCCACTTGTCTCAAGTTTCGATTGAGTGTGGTGAAGAAGTGACGGAAGTGAAGACTATTCACCAGCCGTACGGATTTGTCCCCGATTTGTACGACACCAGTCACCAATATCCGTCGGGATCGGACTCCGGGGACTCCGACGGAATGATCCCCTCGGCGACGCCGTGGTCGATGCTCGCCGACAACCGCGGGCAGGTCGGCATCATGGCTCCGGGCAGGAGTGCCTTTCCGGAGTCATCGGCACGCTCGAGGTGGTTGCACCGTGTTCGGGCATCCGCGGTCCACTGCACGCTGGTGTGAAACGCGCTGGTCTTCTTGACGAGCACGCAGGCGTGGCACGAGCGGCACTCGATCTCCCGCATCCCGCCCCGTAGGTAATGTTCGCGGTCGCGTTCGGTGGCCGCGTGCACGGCAGCGCGCCGTTCGGGGTCGCCGTGGAAGTCGGGCGCCTTCGCCCAGCCGTCCACCCCAGCGCGCGTCATCGTTCTCAGACCTCGGCCTTCTCCGACGCCTCGGTGTCGTCCGCCTCGGTGTCGTCGTCGGCTTCCTCTTTCTGTCGCCGCAGGTTCTCCTCGATCTCCACACCCCAGCTCTCCAGTGCCTTCGAGGTGTCGATCTCGTACTCGAAACGCTGGGTCATCTCCTCGGTGACCTCGGCCTTGTCGACGTAGAACTGGTCGTACCACCGCCGCAGTTGGTAAACGGGTCCGTCCTCTTCGACGAGCAGCGGATTGTCGATGCGGGTCTTGTTCTTCCAGATCTCGACGTCCTGGAGGAATCCGACCTCCACGCCCGCGGTGATCTTCTTCGCCATCTTCGCGGCCTGCTCGGAGGTGAGGCCTTCGGGCACCTTGGCCATCACGCCGTACATGAGCACGAACGAGTTCGAGTCGATGGGGTAGTGGCAGTTGGTGAGGATGGTCTCCACCGCGAATCCGCCGTAGTACTGCACCATCGGATTCAACATGTAGGCCGGGCCGTAGTATGCGGCAATCGATTCCAGCCGGCTGTCGCCGTAGTTGGTGCCCAACGTGACATCGGGTCGGCCGTGCGAGTTCATGTACTGCGCGGCGACTTCGCCTTCGAAGACGTTCTTGAAGTAATCCGGAAGGGCGAAGTGCACGTAGTAGAAGTGCGCCATGTCGACGACGTTGTCGATGATCTCGCGGCAGTTCGAGCCCTCGATGACGATGCTGTTCCAGGTCCACGGCGTCCACTCGTCCGAACCGACCTCGTCGAGTTCGGGGATGATGCACTCCTCCGGCGGCGCATTGCCCTCGGGATCGTTGTAGACGAACACCTGACCGTTGCGGGTCATCGTCGGCCACGCGCGGGTCTTCGCGAGCTTGGGATTGCGCTTCGCGTACGGGACGCCTGCGCATCGACCATTGCCCTTCCACTGCCACCCGTGGAACGGGCACGCGACATTGTCGCCCTTGACGCTGCCCTGCGAGAGGTCGCCACCCATGTGGCGGCAGTACGCGTCAAGGACGTTGATCTCGCCCTTCGAATCGGCCCACACCACCAGCTTGGTGCCGAAGATGTGCACCGAATGGGGCTTGCCGTCGGTGAAATCCGAGACGAGACCCAGGCAGTGCCAACCGCGCGCAAACCGCTCCGGCGGCGCCCCGGTGTCGATCTCACGCACGTCGACGTCGTCACCGGCGGGGGTCGTGCTGCCGATGGTCGTCTGAGGCGTCGCTGACATCCGTTACTCCTGTTCTGGCGCGTGATTCGCTCGTTCGGTGCGAATCGGCTCACTCCCAATACTAGAACATGTTACAAAAATGGCGAGTCGATCGAGCCACTCGGTGATGATCGGTCCAGGAAATGGGCACAAAGTCCCAGTGCTCGACAGAAATGAGAACGTGTTCTAATCTCAACATCAGATGAGAACCAGGGGCGGCCACGGTGCCGTCGAGCAACGAGTAGGAGCGGGCGAGATGCCAGCACAGCCACAGCGGAGCGAGGCGGCCGAGCAGGTCCTGGAGAAGATCAACGCTCTTCTGCCGGAGATCGAACAGCGTGCGCAGCAGACCGAAGATCTGCGGCGTATCCCGGACGAGACCGTCTCGAGCCTCGAGGGCGCGGGATTCTTCAAGCTGATGCAACCCGAACAATGGGGTGGCTACCAGGTCGACCCCGTCACCTTCTACGAAGCGGTACGCCGCATCGCCTCGGCGTGTGGTTCCACGGGCTGGGTCTCCGGCATCATCGGCATCCACAACTGGCACCTCGCGCTCTTCGACCAGCAGGCGCAGGAGGACGTGTGGGGCAAGGACACCAACGTCCGGATCTCGTCCTCGTACGCACCCATGGGTGTGGGTGAGGTCGTCGACGGCGGTTACAAGGTCAACGGGAACTGGGCCTTCTCCTCCGGCTGCGAGACCGCCGACTGGACGTTCGTGGGCGGCCCCGTCCTCAAGCGTGGCAAGCCCGTCGACTTCGTCACGTATCTGCTGCCGCGCGAGGACTACACGATCAAAGATGTGTGGCACGTGGTGGGTCTCAAGGGAACCGGGTCCAACACCCTCGAGGTCAAAGACGTGTTCGTCCCGCAGCATCGCGTGCTGAGCATGCGCACCATGGGTGCTTACCAGAGCCCGGGTCTCGAGCAGAACACCGCGCCGGTCTACAAGATGCCCTGGGGGACGATCCATCCCAGCACCATCGCGACGCCGATCGTCGGTATGGCCTACGGCGCGTACCAGGCGCACGTCGAGCATCAGGGCAAGCGTGTGCGAGCAGCGTACGCGGGTGAGAAGAGCAAGGACGATCCGTTCGCCAAGGTGCGCATCGCAGGCGCCGCCAGCGACATCGATGCCGCGTGGCGTCAGCTCGCGGGCAACCTGCAGGCCGAGTACGACCTCATCCTCGCCGGTGAGGAGATCCCGATGGAACTGCGCCTCGCCGCGCGAAGGGATCAGGTGCGCGCCACCGGTCGGGCCATCGCGTCCATCGACAGTCTCTTCGAGAACTCGGGCGCCGGAGCGCTGAACAACGACTCACCGATCCAGCGTTTCTGGCGCGACGCCCACGCCGGCCGCGTACACGCCGCCAACGATCCGGAGCGGGCATACGTCGCATTCGGCAACGGCGAGTTCGGGATTCCCATCGGCGACACGATGGTGTGAGTTCGGGTGTTTTCGGTGGTGACGAGCGCCGGCAACGACAAACCGGCCCCTGAGGAGGTCCGGAGCGCTAGCGGAGGACCGTCACGAAGGGGCGCCCTTCGTGACACTCGGCTGGCGCCTCGTTCCTCAGGGATCGGGGTAGGTGCGCGCTCGCCCCACGCGACGCCAATTATGAGGAGTGAGAACACATGAGTGACAGCCCGATCCGATCCCTCGGGTACATGAGGATCGAGGCCACCGACATGGACGCGTGGCGTCAGTACGGGTTGAAGGTCCTGGGCATGATCGAGGGCGCCGGACTCACCGAGGGGGCGCTGTACCTGCGGATGGACGACTTCCCGGCGCGGCTGGTGATCGTTCCCGGCGAGCACGACCGACTGCAGGTCTCCGGTTGGGAATGCGCCAATGCCGAAGCCCTGCAGGATGTGCGCGATCGCCTGTCTCGAGCGGGCGTGGTCTTCCGCGAGGCCAAGGACGAGGAACTGGCCGACCGTCGTGTCGTCGAGATGGTCATCTTCGACGACCCCGCGGGCAACACCCTCGAGGTGTTCCACGGTGTCGCACTGGAACATCGCCGGGTGGTGAGCCCGTACGGACACAGGTTCGTCACCGACGAACAGGGCCTCGGGCACGTCGTGCTCACGTGTGACGACGACAAGGCCGCGCTGGCCTTCTATCGTGACGTCCTCGGTTTCAGCCTGCGCGACTCCATGCGGCTGCCCCCGCAGGCCGTCGGTCGCGAGGAGGGTGACGAGTCGCCGTGGCTGCGGTTCCTCGGCTGCAATCCCCGCCATCACTCACTGGCGTTCCTGCCCATCCCCAACAGCACGGGCATCGTGCATCTGATGGTGGAAGTGGAGAACTCCGACGACGTCGGGCTCTGCCTGGATCGGGCGCTGCGCAAGAAGGTGAAGATGTCAGCCACGCTGGGTCGGCACGTCAACGACCTGATGCTCTCGTTCTACATGAAGACCCCGGGTGGATTCGACGTCGAGTTCGGTTGTGAAGGCCGAACTGTCAAGGACGACGAGTGGATCGCGAGGGAAAGCACGGCAGTGAGCTTGTGGGGGCATGACTTCAGTGTCGGATTCCAGTGAGATGACCCGTACCCCCTACGGTTCCGCAGATTTCGACACCCGACAGTTCCGCACCGCGATGGGACAGTTCTGCACGGGCGTCACCGTCATCACGACCATCGACGACGGCGGTGCGCCGGCCGGCTTCGCCTGCCAGTCGTTCGCAGCGCTGTCGCTCGATCCACCGCTTGTGCTGTTCTGCCCGAAGAAGACCTCGCGGAGCTGGAAGGTGATCGAGCACAGCGGAAAGTTCTGCGTCAACGTTCTGTCGAACCGGCAGCAGGACGTCAGTGCCGCCTTCGGTGCACCGGGCGACGACAAGTTCCGGCACGTGACATGGGATCCGTCGCCGGCGGGCCTTCCGGTGATCCGGCACTCCCTGACCTGGGTGGAGTGCGACGTCGAACGAGTGACCGACGGCGGCGACCACCACATCGTCATCGGTCGCGCGCTGACCCTCGGTGACGTGTTGCAGGACAAGCCGTTGCTGTTCTACCGCGGCGGGTATCTGTCCACCGAACATCCGCGGGTCACGCCCGCGCAAGCCGAACTGGAGAACTTCCTCACCTGGACCGGAGGAGACACCTGGCTATGAGCTCACCGATGAGCGGGGCGACCACCGAGAATCAACCCGGTGTCACGCCACCACCAGATGTCACACGGCCACTCACAGACGCGATCGCCGAGGCCGAGAAGCTCATCGCATCAGCGGAATTCGTCGAGTCCGAGCAGGATCTCGCCGAGGGCTACGACTACCTTGCCGGAAGTATCGCGGCGATCGTGCAACTCGTCCGTTCCCGGCAGAAGAGTCACCCGAACTTCATCACATCGACCGGGCCGATGACGAAGATGGGGCTCGACAATCCCGACACGCTCTACTACCACGCCGATCTCGAGCCGACCGGGACCTACATCGTCCGCGGTCGTCGTGGCGGGACCGTCGACCTCAGCTTTCAAGTCCTCACCGGCGACTACACGCCGTCGTCGGTACCCGGCGGTGACGACGCATTCGACGATCGGCGCATCCCCATCGACGCGGACGGAAACTTCGAGATCACGTTCGGCCCACCCATCGACGCGGA
This sequence comes from Gordonia prachuapensis, assembly GCF_036350515.1. NCBI lineage: Bacteria > Bacillati > Actinomycetota > Actinomycetes > Mycobacteriales > Gordoniaceae > Gordonia > Gordonia prachuapensis. The sequence continues at coordinate 139,992 of NZ_JAZDUE010000007.1, forward strand.
GCGCGCCGACTACTTCACCCTCGCCGAGGGCGCGTCGATGCTGTCGGTGCGGGAGGTGTACGGCGATTGGGATCAGCGCAAGGGCACCATCTCGATCGAGCGCATCGACACCGCCGGAACCGCGCCCGACGAGCCCGACCTCGCGCGGGTGACCCGACGCTATGCCACAGCAGGCAAGATGCTGGCCTCCCGGATCAACACGTGGTTCAACTTTCCGAAGTGGTTCTATCTGGACGAGCCGGTCAACACGTTCACTCCGCCTCGCCTGACCCCCGGTGGGCTGGCCACCCAGTACTCGTCGGTGGGTCACTACCGGCTCGCCGACGACGAGGCGATGATCATCACCGTCCCGAGATCCGATGCGCCCTACCAGGGATTCCAACTGGGCAGCATGTGGTACATCTCGCTGGATTACGTGAACCACCAGACCAGCCTCAATTCGGCTCAGGCGCAGGTCGATCCGGATGGCATGATCCGGATGGTCGTCTCGCGCCGGAACCCGGGTGTCGCGAACTGGATCGAGACCACGGGCCGCACCACCGGGATCATGCAGTTCCGGTGGCAGCGAACGGACGAGCCGATAGCTCCCGACCAGGGGCCCAGTGCGCAGGTCATCGACATCGGCGATGTCGCACAACACCTCCCGTACCTGTCGGACAATGTCATCGACGAGGCGGGATGGTCGACGCGGATCGCGGGTCGCCAACGTGCGTTCGCGGAGAGGATGTTGCTGTGACGAACTCGGGTCTGCTGGCCGACAAGGTCGTGGTGGTCTCCGGCGTCGGTCCAGGGCTGGGCAGATCCATCTGCCTGCGGGCGGCGGCGGCCGGCGCGAAGGTGGTCCTCGCGGCCCGGACCGAATCGAGGTTGAAGGAGGTGGCCGCCGAGATCGACTCCGCCGGCGGAACATCCTTCGTCGTACCGACCGACATCACCGACGACGCGGCCGTGGACGCGCTCGTCGACGCGACTCGCGCCGAGTTCGGCGGTGTCGACGTCGTCGTCAACAACGCCTTTGCCCTGCCGTCGATGAAGCCGTTGGCGCGCACCGACTTCGACCACATCGCGGCCAGTCTCGACCTCACTGTGCTGGGCACGTTGCGGGTGATCAAGGCGTTCACCGAATCGCTGGCCGAGGTGAAGGGATCGATCGTCAACATCAACTCGATGGTCATCCGGCATTCCGAACCCCGCTACGGCAGCTACAAACTCGCGAAGTCGGCGCTGCTGGCGATGTCGCAGACCCTCGCGACCGAGCTGGGCGACAAGGGTATCCGTATCAACACCGTCGCGCCCGGATACATCTGGGACGACCAACTGAAGTGGTACTTCGGTGAGGTCGCCAAGAAGTACGAGATCACCTCGGAGCAGGTGTACGCACAGACGGCGAGCAAGTCCGACCTCAAACGGCTGCCGGAACCGGACGAGATCGCCGAGGCGGTGGTGTTCCTGGCATCGCCGATGGCCAGCGCCATCACCGGCCACACCCTCGACGTCAACTGTGGGGAATACCATGACTAGCGCCGCGCCCCGTCTCAACGTCGGGACAGTCGACGATCTACACGAAGCGGCCACCCGCGCAACGGGTCTCGATGACTTCGGCGACCAGGACTATCTACCTGGGCTCGAAGTGCTGCTCGAATCGTACGCCCGCGACGCCGACCTGACCGAACTCGGCAGCAAGATGTTCCGGTTCTTCCTCAAGGGCGCGCTCATCGCACGCTTGCTGTCGGAGTCGTCCTGGCGGAACAACCCCGGCTACGTCGACGTACCGATCACCCGGCCGATCTTCGTCACCGGACTGCCACGCACCGGCACCACCGCCCTTCACCGTCTGCTCACCGCCGACCCCGCACATCAGGGACTCGAGATGTGGCTGGCCGAGTTCCCGCAGCCGCGACCCCCGCGTGAGTCGTGGGAGTCCAACCCGGTCTACGAACAGATCAACGCCGGACTCGAACAGCACCACGTCGACAACCCGGAGTTCATGGGACTGCACTACATGACCGCTGCGGAGGTCGAGGAGTGCTGGCAGCTGTTGCGGCAGAGCCTCATGTCGATCTCGTACGAATCACTGGCCTACCTGCCGACCTACTCACGATGGCTCGCCCGGCAGGATTGGACACCGGCCTACCAGCGGCACCGACGCAACCTGCAGATGATCGGTCTGAACGATCCCGACAAACGCTGGGTTCTGAAGAACCCCAGTCACATGTTCGCCCTCGATGCGCTGATGGCGACCTACCCCGATGCTCTGGTGGTGCAGACGCACCGGCCGCCGGAGACGATCATCGCGTCGATGTGCAGTCTCGCGGAGAACGCCACTCCGGGATGGTCGAGCACCTTCGTGGGCGACACGATCGGCCGAACGCAACTCGAACTGTGGTCGCGCGGACTTCGCGAGTTCGAGTCCGCGCGAAGCAACTACGACCCGGCGCAGTTCGTGGACGTCGACTTCGCCGACCTCCGACGCGATCCGTTCGGAACCGTCGAGCGCGTCTACCGTGCGCTCGGTGCGGAGTTCACCGATGACGCACGCGCCGCGATGGTCACCCTGGACGACGAAAGCGCCTCGGGTGACCGCAAGCCACGGCACCGCTACGACCTCGCCGACTACGGTCTCACCGAAGCGGCAGTGGCAGAGGCATTCGCCCGCTGATCGCTCGAACGGCTTCTCTCCGCAGAGCAGAGGCCGGTGATTCACCCCTCCCTGACACCCAGCGTCGATGCCCGCGCGACCAATTCGGGTTGGAACACCGGATTCGCGGGCGTGTGGCCGTCGGGAGAGTCGGCAGCCGCCGACAGCAGCAGGTCCACCGCGGTCGCGCCGATACGGGCGGTCGGCTGTCTGACCGACGACAGGGCGACGACCGCTGACCGCGCGAAATCGATGTCGTCGTAACCGATCAGCGCGATGTCCTCGGGCACCCGGACACCGCCACCCATCATCGTGAACGCCTGCAGGACGCCCATCGCCACGAGATCGTTCGCGCAGAAGACGGCGTCGGGGCGTTCCCCGGGCTTCCGGCGCTGCAACCGTTCACCGACCTCACGGCCGGCGAGCACCGTCAGCGACGGCGTCTCGATGACCTCCAGCGCGGCCCCGGGGACCTGCGCGATGGCCTCTTCTGCGCCACGACGCCGATCGGTCACCTGGCGCAGATTGGTCGGCCCCCCGACGTACGCGATGCGTCGTCGGCCGAGCCCGCACAGGTGTTCCGCCGCGAGGCGGCCACCGGCGATGTCGTCGACCGCGACGGAGTCGAACGGCGAACCCGTCGCGTCGCGATCGACCAGGACCACGGGAGTACCCCGCCGGCGAAGGGCGTCGAGACGCTCGAGATCGTCGCCGATCGGGGAGACCATCAAGCCGAACACCCGTTGTTGGTCGAAGGCGTCGATGTAGGCCGATTCGCGCAGGACGTCCTCGTCGGAGGTGCCGAGCAGGACTGTCAGGTCGTGGTGGCCCGCCTCCCGCTCGGCCGCCCGCGCTATGTCGGTGAAGAACGGGTTCCCGACGTCGAGGACGACCAGGCCGACGCAGCGTGAACGCCCGGCACGCAGCTGTCGGGCGGCGTCGTTGCGCACGAATCCCAATGACTCGATCGCCGCGTGCACGCGTGCGACGGTCGCGGGCGCCACCTTCTCGGGTGCGTTGAGCACGTTGGACACCGTCCCGACCGACACCGATGCCGCTGCAGCGACGTCTCGCATGCTCACACCCATGAGTTCATCTCACCAGAGGAGGCGACGAGTTCCGGTCAGGATGGCCTCGAGTCGGTTTCCAGCGGACGATCGGGATCGGCGGTCCACGCGTTCATCGATCCGTCGTAGACGGCGCTGTCATCTCGTCCGGCGACGTGCAGCGCGAATGCCGCAGCCGTGGCGGCGATCCCACCTCCGCAGTACGTGACCGGGCGAACCGACTCGTCGAGTGCGCCCACCGCGTCGAAGATCTCGCGCAATTCCGCCACCGGCTTGAGCTGTCCGGATTCGTCCACGAGATCGCCGAACGGGACGTTCACGCTGCCGGGGATGCGGGCGGCGGCGAAGGCGTCCCGGTCGAGGGCGTTGATCAAGAGGACCGCCGGATCGTCGACGGAGGTGGCGACGTCGGTGGTGGAGTAGATCCGATCGGCGCGGCGTCGGGCGGTGAACGAGGCCGCGGGAACGTCGACATCGCCGGTTTCGGTGGGGAACCCGGCGTCGACCCATGCTGCGAGTCCGCCGTCGAGGACGGTGACATCGTCGAATCCCTCGAGCCGGAACTGCCACCACAGGCGCGTGGCCCAGATGCCGTTCACGGTGTCGTAGACCACGACCTGCGTGTCGTCGCCGACACCGAGCGCGCCGACCGCCGCCGCGAAGCGGTCCGATGGGGCAGCGGCAAAGGGCGCCTCGCCGTTCGGGTCGGAGAGTCCGGCGATCTGGTCGGCGAAGACGGCGCCGGGGATATGGCCGTCGAGATACGTGGCGCGCCCGGACTCGACGTGAGCACCGCCCTCGTCGAAGCTCAGGTGAACGGTGGCGTCGATGATGCGCACTGAACGCTCTTCGAGTCGTTTGTGCAGGTCGGTGGCGCTGATGACGTGTGGCGTTGTCATGAGTCGAGCCTACCGACGCGTTCCGATGTCATCGTGATGTCGTGCGGCTGGGCAGATCGGGCCACGGTTTCGAGAGGACGGAGAACGATGAGCGACGACGACATCACGATCAGGATCGGGCGTGACGAGTTGATGATCCGGCAGCGGTGGGAGACCGCCAGCATCGCCAACGACGTGCTGATCGCCATGTGGTTCGTGGCGGGCAGCATCTGCTTCTTCTGGGAGAGCACCACCGTGATCGCGACCTGGCTGTTTCTCATCGGCAGCATCGAGTTCCTGGTGCGTCCCGCGATCAGGCTGGCGCGGCGAGTACAGATCCGGCAGGTTCGACCGGTTGCGACGGGCTCCGACAGCGCGTTCGACTACTGACGAGACGCCACCGTGGACTCATGGTCACGGTGGTCGGCCTGGGTCGCCTGTCATGACGAGGGCCGGCGACGCCAGACTCCGTCCAATACGAGATCGGTGATGCGAGCGCTGGTCGACTCGGGGTCGATGTCGTTGATGTCCCCGGCGGACATCCGCGCCAGCAACGGGGACACCAGCATTTCCGCGACGAACTCCACGTCCACATCGCGGCGGATCTCCCCGCGGCGCACCCCCCGATTCAGCACCTCGACCATTGTCCGGCGCCGGGGCGCGACCACCTCATCGAAGTAGCGCCGGTGCAGATCGGGGAAAAGCGCCGACTCGGCGGTCAGTGCACGCACCATCGCGGTCGCGCGGCGGTCGACGATGCGTTCGGCGAGCACCCGCAATAGCGCGATCAAGGCATCCCGCGTCGAGTCCGCGGCAGACACCGTGATCGGGAGATTGATCGAGTCGAGAACGTCCAGGTACAGCTCGTCTTTGGAACTCCACCGGCGATAGAGGCTGTTGCGGGAGACGCCTGCGCGGCGAGCGACGCTGACCAGTGAGAGCCCACTCAAGGTGGCGCCGTCGGCGATGCTGTCGAGTACCGCTTCCCGGATGGCCACGTCCGCGGCGGGGTCTCGTCGCCGGCCCGCGCCGTGCACCGGTGCTGCGGGCGACTCCATGGGAATACGATACAGGTCTGTTCCGTTTTGGAGTGGTCACGACTTATCCGAAAGGGGCCGCATGGCGAGCGCACTGTCCGACAGCGACGACACCTATCAGCCCGACCCGCGGCGTTGGAAGGCGTTGGGCGTCTGCCTCATCGTCGGCTTCATGACGCTCCTCGACGTGTCGATCGTCAACGTCGCGCTGCCGTCGATCGAACAAGGTCTGGGCGCCACCGCCGCCGACCTCTCGTGGGTCGTGTCGGGCTATGCGCTCTCGTTCGGCCTGTTCCTGATCCCGTCCGGCCGCATCGGCGACGCCCGTGGCCGCAAGACCATCTTCCTGGTCGGCCTCACCCTCTTCGTGGTGTCGTCGGCAGCGTGCGGCCTCGCGCAGGGGCCGTTGGCGCTGGTGATCTGGCGGCTCATCCAGGGTGCCGCCGGCGGCATCCTCACCCCGCAGGTCTCCGGTCTGATCCAACTGCTCTTTCGCGGCGCCGAGCGCGGCAAGGCGTTCGGACTGTTCGCGGCCACGATCGGTATCTCGACGGCCGTCGGTCCACTACTCGGTGGACTTCTCATCCAGGCCGGCGGTGTCGAACATGGTTGGCGCTGGGTGTTTTTCGTGAACGTGCCGATCGGAGTGGTGGCCTTCGTCGCCGCGTGCAAGCTGCTGCCGGCGCGTCCCGCCGAGCACAAGCAGCCGGTGCGCGGAACCTTCGACCCGCCCGGCGTGGTGCTGCTCGGTGCCGGCGTGTTCACCCTGCTCCTGCCGATGGTCCAGCAGGAACAGTGGGAGGGCAGTGCCAAGTGGTTGCTGCTCGTCGTCGCGACGGTGCTGCTGGTGACCTTCGTGTTCTGGGAGCGCCGGCAGGAGCGGGTGGGAAATCCTCCGCTCGTCGACCTGTCGTTGTTCTCTCTACGGTCCTACTCGATCGGTTGCATGATCGCGCTGGTCTACTTCGCCGGGTTCACCACCATCTTCTTCATCTACACCCTGTATGTGCAGCAGGGGCTGGGGTACACAGCTCTGCAGGCGGGACTGTCGTTGACGCCGTTCGCCATCGGCTCGGCGATCGCCGCCCGGTTCGGCGGCAACGTCGTGCATCGGTACGGTCGTCGGCTGGTGATCGGGGGTCTGGTGTGTGCGGTGATCGGCATGCTCGGCACCATCCTGGCCGCGCACCTGGCGTCGGGTCACGCGGTCGGATTCGCCACCGCGGTGCCACTCCTGGTCGCCGGTGTCGGTTCCGGCCTGGTGATCTCGCCGAACCTCACCATCAGCCTCGACGAGGTGCCGGTGACGCGCGCGGGCATCGCCGGGGGAGTGCTGCAGACCGGTCAGCGGATCGGCTCGGCCGCCGGCATCGCCCTGGTCGGGGCGGTGTTCTTCGCCCAGATCGGCGACACCGGCGACTGGGCTCGAGCGTTCGAACTCGGTCTCGCCACCGCGACGTTGCTGGTGGCCGTCGCGCTGGGGCTGGGGCTCATCGACGAGTTCGGACATCGGCGCCGGGCCAAGGCGGCGGCCGGCGCGCCGGTCTGACGGGTGCGTGCGTCGCCCCCGCCCGCACGCGGGAGTCAGGAGCGGGCGCGGGGAACCAGGCGTTCGAGTTGCGTGACGTGGGCCGGCGTCAGCTCGTCGAGGGATGCCACGCCGAGTAACCGCATGGTGCGTGAGATCTGCGCGGAGAGGATCTCGATCATGCGGTCGACCCCGGCTTCACCGCCGGCCATCAGGCCGTAGAGGTAGGCCCGGCCGACCAACGTGAAGCGGGCACCCAGCGCGACCGAGGCGACGATGTCGGCGCCGGAGGAGATGCCGGTGTCCAGGATGACCTCGGTGTCCTCACCGACTTCGCGTGCGACGTCGGGCAGCAGGTGAAACGGGATCGGCGCCCGGTCGAGCTGGCGGCCGCCATGATTCGACAGCACGATGGCATCCGCGCCGAGGTCGGTGACCGCCTTCGCGTCGGCGACGGTCTGGATGCCCTTGACGACAAGCTTGCCCGGCCACTGCGACTTGATCCAGGCCAGATCGTCGAAGGTCACGGTGGGGTCGAACATGGTGTCGAGCAGTTCGGCGACGGTTCCCGACCACCGGTCGAGTGACGCGAACGCCAGCGGCTCGGTGGTGAGGAAGTCGATCCACCATTGCGGTCGCGGCATCGCGTCGAGCACGGTCTTGGCGGTGAGTGCGGGCGGAATCGACATGCCGTTTCGCTTGTCACGAAGGCGTGCTCCGGCCACCGGAACGTCGACGGTCACGAGCAGCGTGTCGTAGCCCGCTGCCGCCGCGCGGTCGACCAGCGCCATCGACCGTTCCCGGTCCTTCCACATGTAGAGCTGGAACCAGTTGCGGCCGTGCGGGTTGGCGCCCTTCACGTCCTCGATGGACGCCGTGCCCATCGTCGACAGGGAGAACGGGATACCCGCCCGCCCGGCCGCACGGGCCCCGGCGTACTCGCCTTCGGTCTGCATCATCCGGGTGAAACCGGTCGGCGCGATCCCGAACGGCAGCTCAGAGCGTCCGCCGAGGACCGTGCACGACGTGTCGACCTTGGACACGTCCCGCAGTATCGCCGGATGGAACTCGATGTCGGCGAAGGCCTGTCGTGCCCGTGTGATGGATAGCTCGGCCTCGGCTGATCCGTCGGTGTAGTCGAATGCGGCCTTGGGGGTCCGGCGCTTGGCAATTCGGCGCAGGTCCTCGATCGTCAATGCCGAATCGAGCCGACGCTTCTTCGCATCGAACTGCGGCGTCTTGAACTGCATCAACGGCGCGAGGTCGCGGACCTTGGGAACTCTGCGTTGCATGGTCATGCCTTTCATGTCCCGGCCGCCGCGAACCCGATCGAGGAACGGGCCGGGCGGGGAACGTAGTGTTGGGACGGAAACCGTTCGGCCACAATGGCTCGCATAGCTGCCAGGTCGCCGTCGATCAGCTCGTGTGCCCGAGCGGTGATCAGCACGTTGCCCAGCGCCGTCGCCTCGACCGGTCCGGCGAGGACCGGAAGACCGAGTCGGTCGGCGGTCAGCTGACAGAGCAGTCGGTTCTGCGAACCGCCGCCGACGAGGTGCACGGTCCGCACATCGGTCCGCGACAGTTCCGCCGCCTTCCGCACGCTGTCGGCGAAGGCCGCAGCCAGGCTTTCGACGATCGCCCGTACCAGCTCCGGACGGGTCATCGGTGGCTGCATGCCTCGTTCCGTGTACCACTCGCGGATGCGCCCGGGCATGTCGCCGGGTGTCAGGAACCGGGCGTCGTCGGTGTCGAAGACGTCGAACGCCGGGGTGACCTCCGCCGCCTGGGCCAACAACTCCGAGAGGTCGGCACGGTACCCGTCGCGCTGATACTGCCGGACCGTCTCGCTGAGCAACCACAGCCCCATCACATTGTGCAGGTAGCGGATTCGCCCGTCCGCACCCACCTCGTTGGTGAAGTTGGCCTTCCAGCCGTCGCGGGAGACGTTCGGCGACTCCAGCTCCACGCCGACGAGTCCCCAGGTCCCGCAGGAGATGTAGGCCGACGACGACGGGTCCATCGGGATCGCCGCGACGGCCGAGGCGGTGTCGTGGGACGCGACCGCGGTGACATGCGGTGTGCCGGACAAGCCCAGACGCTCGGCGACATCGGGGAGCAGCGGGCCCTGGTCGGTGCCGGTCTCGACGATGTCGCCGAACAGCCCCACAGGCAGGCCGAGGCGCTCGGACATCGCGGTGTCCCATCGCCCGTTGATGCCGAGCAGGCCGGTGGTCGACGCGTTGGTGCGTTCGGTGCCACGAGTGCCGGTGAGCCAGTAGGTCAGCAGATCCGGGATCAGCAGCGCGCTGTCGGCCTGGTCGAGCAACCCGTCCTGCTTCTCCGCTGCCAGTTGATACACCGTCGTGAACGGCAGGAACTGGAGTCCGTTGCGGGTGTACAGATCCGCCGGACCGAGTTCGGCATGGACAGCGGCTACACCGTCTGCGGAACGTGTGTCGCGATAGTGGTGGGGCAGACCGAGCATCCGGCCGTCACGCATCAACGCGTAGTCGACCGCCCACGAATCGATGCCGATCCCGACCAGGTCGTCGGCGCGGCGTCCGGCCTCGGCCAACCCTGCGCAAGCCTCGCGGAACAGCCCCGGCACATCCCAATGGAGCGCGGTCCGTCGACCGTTCCAGATGTGCACCGGATCGTTGGCGAAACGTGCGACCTGCTCGAGTTCGAGTCGGCCTCTCGAGATGTCGGCGAGCATCACCCGGCCGCTGGTCGCGCCCAGGTCGATTGCGGCGACCTGGGCGGACCGGGTGGAGCGGCTCATCGTAGGAACGCGGCGGCGACGCCGGCGTCGACGGGCACGTGCAGGCCGGTGGTGTGTGAGAAGTCCGACGAGCACAGCGCGAAGGCGGCGTTGGCGATGTTCTCCGGCAACACCTCGCGCTTCAGCAGTGTCCGCTGCGCGTAGAACTTGCCGAGGTCCTTCTCCTCCACGCCGTAGACGGCGGCGCGCTTGGCGCCCCACCCGCCGGCGAAGATGCCCGAACCGCGCACCACGCCATCGGGATTGATGCCGTTGACCTTGACGCCGTGCTCACCGAGTTCGGCGGCCAGCAGCCGCACCTGATGGGCCTGATCGGCCTTGGTGGTCGAGTAGGCGATGTTGTTCGGACCGGCGAACACCGAGTTCTTCGACGAGATGTAGAGGATGTCGCCGCCGAGCTTCTGGTCGATGAGCGCTCGGGCGGCCGCCTTCGACACCAGGAACGAGCCGCGGGCCATCACATTGTGCTGCAGGTCCCAGTCGGCGGCGGTGGTGTCCAGCAACGACTTCGACAGCGACAGACCGGCGTTGTTGACGACGAGATCGATGCCGCCGAATGCGAGCACGGTGGCATCGACGGCTGCCTGCACGGCTGCCTCGTCGGTGACGTCGGCGGCCACACCGATCGCCACGTCGCTCGACCCGATCTCTTTCGCGGCGGCCTGTGCCTTCTCGGCGTCGAGGTCGGCGATGACGACGCACGCGCCCTCGGCGGCCAGGCGTTGCGCGATGGCCTTGCCGATACCCGATGCGGCCCCGGTGACCAGCGCGATGCGCGTGGCGAGCGGTTTGGGCTTGGGCATCCGGGCCAGCTTGGCCTCTTCGAGCGCCCAATACTCGATACGGAACTTCTCCGACTCATCGATGGGGGCATACGTGGAGACGGCCTCCGCGCCGCGCATCACGTTGATGGCGTTGAGATAGAACTCGCCGGCCACGCGTGCGGTCTGCTTGTCCTTGCCGTAGCTGAACATGCCGACGCCGGGGATGAGCACGATCGCCGGGTCGGCCCCACGCATGGCCGGGCTGTCGTCGGTGGCGTGGCGCTCGTAGTAGGCGCGGTAGTCCTGGCGGTACGTCTCGTGCAGGGTCGCCAGCCGTTCCTTGCACTCGTCCACCGTTGCCGATGCGGGCAGGTCGAGCACGAGTGGCTTGACCTTGGTGCGCAGGAAGTGATCAGGGCAGCTGGTGCCGAGTTCGGCCAGACGCGGATGTTCCTCGGCGGCAAGAAATTCGAGCACCGGGTCGACATCGGTGAAATGGCCCACCTGCGCCTTGTCGGTCGACGCCAGGCCGCGGATGAACGGTGCCAGAGCGGCCGCCTTGGCGCGGCGCTCGTCGCTCGGCAATGCACCGAACCCGTCGAGGGGCTTGCCGAACGGCTGCGAACGTCCGTTGGCGGCGATGAACTCCTCGGCCGCTCGGATGATCTCCAGGGAGTTGGTCTCGGCCTGCTCGGACGTGTCACCCCACGCGGTGATGCCATGGCCGCCGAGGATGCAGCCGATGGCCTGCGGGTTGGCCTTCTTGATCTCGGAGATGTCGAGGCCGAGCTGGAAACCGGGGCGCCGCCACGGCACCCACACCACACGGTCGCCGAAGATCTTCTGCGTCAATGCCTCACCGTCAACGGAGGTGGCGATGGCGATACCGGAATCGGGATGCAGGTGATCGACGTGGGCGGCATCGACGAGCCCGTGCATGGCGGTGTCGATCGACGGTGCCGCGCCGCCCTTTCCGTGCAGGCAGTAGTCGAACGCCGCCACCATCTCGTCCTCGCGGTCGAGGCCGGGGTAGACGTCGACCAGGGCACGCATACGGTCGAGTCGCAGGACCGCGAGGCCCTTTTCGGCCAGCGTGCCGAGGTCACCGCCAGAGCCCTTCACCCAGAGCAGGTCGATGTTCTCACCGGTGACGGGATCGGTGTCGGTGCCCTTGGCGGAGGTGTTGCCGCCGGCGTAGTTGGTGTTCTTCGGATCGGAGCCGAGGCGGTTGGACCGCGAGATGAGCTCAGCAACAGTCGGGTTGGTCATGAGTTGTTCTCCTCGAGATGTGGTCGGAAGGTCAGGCGCCCCAGGAGGACTGGGTTCCTCCGACGCGTTCGGCGGCAATGGTGTCGGCGTACCCGGATGCGGCGTAGGCGGCCAGCGGATCTGCGGGGAGTCCACGCTTGGCGCGTCGTTCCGCGAGCATGGGACGGACGTCGGTATAGAAGGCGTCCATCATGATGGCGTTGGCGCCCAGCACATCTCCGGCCTCCTGAGCGGCGGTCAACGCGTCCGTGTCGACGAGCGCGACGCGGGCCGTCATCTCCTGCACATTGAGTACGGAGCGGATCTGGCCGGGGATCTTCTCCTCGACGTTGTGGCACTGGTCGAGCATCAGCGCCACAGGTGACCCGGCGTCGAGCCCGCCACCGCGGACCACCTCGAACAGGATGCGGAACAACTGGAAGGGGTCCGCTGCGCCGACGATGAGGTCGTCGTCGGCGTAGAAGCGCGAGTTGAAGTCGAAGGAGCCGAGCTTTCCGAGGCGCAGCAACTGCGCGACGATGAACTCGATGTTCGTCCCGGGCGCGTGGTGCCCGGTGTCGAGGCATACCATGGCGCGCTCGCCCAGGGCGCTCACGTGGGCGTAGGAGGTTCCCCAGTCGGGGACGTCGGTCACGTACGTGGCGGGCTCGAAGAACTTGTACTCCAACACAAGGCGCTGGTCGTCGCTGATGTGCTGGTAGATGGTGGCCAGCGACTCGGCCAACCGGTCCTGGCGCCCACGGATGTCGCCCTGGCCGGGGTAGTTGGTGCCGTCGGCGAGCCAGATCTTGAGGTCGCGTGATCCGGTCTCGCCCATCACGTCGATGCAGGCGAGGTGGTGGTCGATGGCCTTCTGCCGCACCGTCTTGTCGGTGTGGGTGAGGCTTCCGAACTTGTAGTCGTCGTCCTGGAAGGTGTTCGAGTTGATGGTGCCCAGACGCAACCCGTGGTCACCTGCGTAGCGGGCCAGCTCACGGTAGTCGTCGACGGTGTCCCACGGGATGTGCAGGGCGACGGTCGGTGCCAGCCCGGTGAGTTCGTGGACTTTCGCGGCGTCGGCGATCTTCTCGTGGATCGTGCGTGGGGTACCCGGTGTGCCGAACACCTTGAACCGGGTACCGGAGTTGCCGAATGCCCAGGAGGGTAGTTCAATCTCGAGATTGTCGAGGACCGTGTCGTCGAATGTGGTCATGAGTGAGGGGTCTTTCGAGGTTGGGGTCCCCGCCGCCGGCGTCGAGGAGGATGCACCGGCGGCGGGGAGGATTGTGGAACGTTTCAATCTCGCGTGGCCGGACTCAGGCCGGTGTGCGAGCCGACGAGGCCGAGACCGTGACGTCGCCGGTGGCCGGTCCGTTCGGCTCGGCCAGTTCGGGTGACATCGGCGCGCCGTAGCGCTCGACCTCGATCTCCTGCAACGTCTTGCCCTGGGTCTTGGGTGCCCAGATCGCGCCGATGACGAGTGCGATCGTGAGCAGGGCGACCAGCAGGATGCCGACCGAGGTGAGTCCGGTGGCGGCCAGCATGGTCGGGAAGAAGTAGCTCAGCAGACCGGTGGCGGCGCGGACCGCGAAGAACATGATCCCCTGTGCGCTGGCGCGATATGGGGTGGCGAACAGCTCGCTGGCCCACAGGCTGTAGAAGGCCTGGGCGCCGATGCCCGACGAGATGCCCCAGAGGACGGCGAAGATCAGCATGGTCGCGATGCCGCTGTCGGTGAAGGCGACCAGGACGATCCATCCGAGGATGCCCAGTGCGGCGCCGAACACGTACAGGCCGCGCTGGGAGACCCGGTCGGCGTAGCGCATGAAGCCGAAGTAGGTGGCCAGCACGGTGCAGCCCCAGACCAGCACCTGCAGCAGGTTCTGCTGGACCTCGCTCTCCAGACCAGCGGTCTCGTAGACCCGCGGCATGAAGATCCCGGCCTGGCCGGCGACGGTGTTCCAGAAGAGGTAGATGCCGCCGAGCAGCAGCAGTGCGGTGATGTTCACCTTGCGGGAGAACAGGCCCTTGACACCGCGCGCGCCGACCGATGTCTTGATCGCCGCGGGTTCGCGGGCGGCCTCGTCGCGCCAGATCTTGGATTCCTGCAGACCTTGGCGAATCCACCAGACGATGGCCGCGACGACGAACAGGTGCAGGAAGATCAGCCGGGAACCGAGCAATCCGAGTGGTGCAAGTGCTGCGGCCAGCGCGAACCCGACCAGCGGACCGACCGACCAGGCGAGCTGAGCGGTACCGACGTGTTTCGCACGTTCGACCGATGGCGCTTCCTCGGCGATATAGGTCCAGGACGCGGGTACGCCGGCGCCCACTGCGATGCCGGTGATGATGAATGCGGCCAGCAACATCGAGTAGTTGACCGCGAAGGCGGCGAGCAACACACCGGCCATGTAGACGAGCAGATCGTAGGTGTAGATCTTCTTCCGCCCGAAGCGGTCACACAGCGGCCCGCCGATCGCCGCGCCGATGGCGGCGCCGAAGGCATTCGCGCTCAGCGCTGCGAGCAGGCCCACGGCGAAGTTGCTGATGCCGAACTCGTCCTGCCAGAACGCCAGGCTCGTGGCGATGGCGATGATGGAACCGGCCTCGATGTAGTTCGACATCGCGACCGCGATGGTCGCCCGCCAGCCGGTGGTGGAGCGTGCTCCTACTTTCATGCTGCTTCCTTGCGTCGGATCTCAGTAGAGAGGGTGGGATCGGGGAGGTCAAGCCAGGTTGGGATGGGGAGTCTCCGATCAGTCGAGGTGGAAGTACTCGATGAGTTCGCTGCGGACGGTGTCCGGGTTGGCGCCGTCGTCGGTGGACGGGTCGGACGTCCGCGCGGGGAGGAAGTACTGCGACATGTGGGCCTGCCAGCGGGCGTTGATGTCGGTGGCCTCCATCGCCTTGGCGGCCTGCTCGAAATCGTCGGTCTCGAGGTAGCCGACGATCATGCTGTCGTCCTCACGGAGGAACAGCGAGTAGTTTCGCCACCCGCTCTCGCGCAGCGCGTCGAGCATCTCGGGCCAGACGGTCGTGTGGGCATCGAGGTAGTCGTCGACGCGTTCGGGCTTGAGGTGCATCACGAAACAGACGCGTTGTGTGTCGGTGTGCGTGCCGGCGGTGGCGGACATCGGTGGCCTCATTCAGTGGTCGTTCTGTGTCACGTTGCCGACGATGACAGTCGGACGTCGTTGTTTTGAAACGTTTCAAAACGTGATTGGGCTGACACTAAGGCATGGAATGTGGGGTCGTCAAGCGTCCGGCTGGTGGTATTAATGGAGTGTGCGTTCCACTAATGAGCACGTGCTCATCGACGAAGGTAAACGGCTTTCGGTGGTCGAGTCCCGCGGGTCGACGCGAACGACGGCATCGTTGCGAGTCGATGGTGCGGAGGTCGGTGACGTCAGTGGCTCGATGCTCGACACCAAGGACATCGAGGCCGACGACATCAAGGTCCGGATTCGGTTCGGCCTGCGCCGTGAGGTGAAACGTGCGGAGCTGATCGGCGGTGGGGCCGAGGTGATCGGGGGCGACTGGTTCAAACCACCGGACGGGACTGCTTCGCATCGGTTGTGGCAGTTCCGGGACAAGCACCCGGGTCTCTACGCCGCGCGCCGCGTTGTCACGAGCGCACTCGGAGCAGTGGTGGCGGTCTTCGGCATCGGCGCGCTGGTGCGCGCCATAGTCGAGCGATACAGCCCCGATATCGACCTACCCGACGTGACCCTGCCGAGCGTTGACCTGCCTGACTGGATGCAGTACCTCAATCCGATGTACTGGTTGCGCGCACCGATCGACGCGATCAGGGCGTGGATGCCGTCGATGAACATCGACCTGCCGCCGTGGTTCGGAATCATTGTCCCCGTTGCCATCTCGGTGGCGCTGGCCTGGCTGGAAACCCGCCGTCAGCGCCGACGAAGATCACGATCGGCAGAGGTTGCCGGCGACCCCGACGACGAGAAACCCACGGGACGCGACGATGCGGACCGTTGATCCCGTCCGTCACGCGCAACGACGCGACGCGATCCTCGACCGGGCCGCCGTCGCGTTCGCCACCAAAGGTTTCGAGCCGACATCGGTCAAAGACATCTGCGCCGCGGCCGGCGTGGGATCGGGTACCTTGTTCCACTACTTCGCCGACAAACGCGCAATCTTGCATGCGATCGTCGAACGTGACGGACGGCGTCGTGCGGACGTTCTGGCGGGCCTCGATGAGGCGGACCCGGGCCGTCGGCTCTGGGCACTCGTCGACATCCTGGCCGCCGATCTCGCAGACCCGCTCGCTGCCGGAATGGTCGCATGTCTGTTGCCGCAGATGATGATCGACGAACGACTGGCGCAGACCATGCTGGCCGACGACATGGCCGTCCACCGGCACCTTGTCGACACCATCGACCGCCTGGACACCGACATCGTTCCCGACGTGGCGGCGACCTGGATCATCCAATTCGTCGACGGGCTCTACCTGCGCTGTGGGGACGAAGGATTCGACGTGGTCACCGAGTCAGACACCCTTCGGCTGGTGATCCGCCGTTTCCTCGGTCTCGACCGAGTTGGGTGAGTGTTCGTCCGGTGCACCGCTGGCCATGGTGGCCTGCTTCGGACCGCGCACCAAGACCGCGGCGACGATCAGGACGATCGACAGGCACCCCGCCACCAGGAACGCGGTGTGGACGCCGTCGGCACCGGCCTGCAGCGGGTCGGAGCCGTCGGCGATGGCGGATTCCGTGCCGCGCGTCATCAGGGTGATGAACAGTGCGGTACCGGCGGCACCGGCCACCTGCTGGATGGTGCTGACGGTCGCGCTGCCGTGCGAGTAGAGTTCCGGCCCCAGCGACCCGAGCGCCGAGGTCATCAGAGGTGTCAGGCCGAACGCGATACCGGTGCTGAGGACGACGTGGGCGGCGATCACCATCCACAGCGACGAGCCCGCGTCGAGGGTGGTGAGCAGCCAGGTTCCCGCGCTGACCGCGACGGTGCCGGGCAGCACCAGTGGCCGTGCGCCGAATTTGTCGAAGAGGGCGCCGACGAAGGGGGCGAGCAGCCCCATCACGAGGCCGCCCGGCAGGAGGACGAGGCCGGTCGTGAGCACGTCCTTGCCCAGCACGTTCTGCAGATACAGCGGAAGGATGATGAGTGCGCCGAACAGGGTCAGCATGAAACCGGCCATCATCATGATCGCCAGCCGGAACGGGCCCACGGCGAAGGTGCGCAGGTCGAGCAGCGCCTGGCCACGGCCGGCGAGTTTCAGCTGGCGGACGACGAACAGGGCCAACGCGACCACGCCGACGACCAGCGGAACCCACGGCGGGACGGGCGCGTGACCGCCGGCCGACTCGCCGATGCTGCTGAGGCCGTAGACGATGCCGCCGAAGCCGAGCGCCGACAGCGGCACCGAGATGAAGTCGAGGTGCGACGGACGTGGTTCGGTGACGTTGCGGACAAAGAGCCCGCCGAGTACCAATGCGCCGACAGCGATGGGCAGCACGATCCAGAACATCGCCCGCCAACTCAGGGATTGCAGGATCAGGCCGGATGTCGTCGGGCCGATCGCGGGGGCGACCGAGATGACGATCGCGACCAGACCCATGGTGCGACCCCGGGAGTGCTCGGGGATCACGTTGAGGATCGTGGTCATCAGCAGCGGGACCATCAGGGCGGTGCCGCTCGCCTGGACGATCCGCGCGGTGAGCAGTACCTCGAATCCGGGAGCGAGCGCTGCGAGCAGCGTGCCGGCGGCGAACAGCGACATCGCCGTGATGTAGACCGACCGGAGCGTGAAGCGTTGCAGGATGTAGCCGGTGGTCGGGATGACAGTGGCCATCGTGAGCAGAAAACCGCTGGTCAGCCATTGTGCGGTCCCGGCGGTGATGTCGAGATCGGTCATGAGGGTCGGTAGTGCGACGCTCAGGATCGTCTCGTTGAGGATCATCACGAACGCCGCGATCAGCAGCAGCCCGATCAGCACGACGGCACTTCGATCGGCCGTCGTCTCGGTGCGTTCGGTGGTGGAACCACCGAGTGCCACGTCCTCGCTCACAGTCGACTCCCACTCAGCTCTTCGGCAAACACAGCGAGCATAACCTAGATGTCACTGACTGCCATATTGGCAGTTCATGAAGCACGGGGGGATCGGGAGCGGCTACGCTGACCGCCATGATCGACACGTCGCAGCAGGTCGGGGACCTACGGGCTCGGCGACGGAATGCCACCCGCATCGAGATCCAACAAGCCGCATTGGAGCTGTTCGAGGAGAACGGATTCGAGGCCACCACGGTCGACGAGATCGCGGCTGCCGCCGGTGTCTCCCCGCGGACGTTCTTCCGATACTTCCCGACCAAAGAAGAATGCGTGCTGTTCGATCTCTACGGCTTCGATGAAGCGCTCGAGTCGTGTCTGCGTGCGGTCGATCCCGCGGACTTCGCTCTCGCCGATATCGAGTCGGCCTACCGCGATGTGATTGCAGGATTCGATGATCAGCGCAGCGAAGTCGCGGCGAACTTCAAGCGCATTCAGAAGCTCGTGCTGGCCACGCCGGCGCTCAGTCGCGCAGCGCTGGGGAGATATACGGACAAGTCGCGGCAACTCCCCGAGATGATCGGCGCGGGCACGTCGGCACGAAGCCGCGTTCACGTGCGGATGATCATCGAGATCGCGAACCTCGAGGTGCAGTGCGCCTTCGAGGAGTGGGCCGAGTCTGACGATGTCGGCGACGAGGGCGAACGCGAGCTGTTGGCGATCTATGACGACGTGTGTGCTCGGATGCGGACTCTCGGAGGAGTCGCTACCCGCTCAGCCGAGAACGCGTGATCCGAGGTCCGCGACGACCTCATGCGGTTGACCGAACAGCTGCGCGCTGCCGTGCGCGCGCTTGAAGAACAGCGAGATGTCGTGTTCGGCAGTGATACCGATTCCACCGTGCAGCTGGATACCCTCGCCGGCCACATGCGCGAACGCCTCGGAACAGTGCACGTGGGCGGCAGCCGCCAGATCCGCGGCGTCGGGCGATCCTGCGACGACGCCGGCCACCGCCGCACGCGCGATCGACCGTGACGTCTCGACCAGTGCGTACATGTCGGCCATCCGATGCTTGAGGGCCTGGAACGAACCGATGGTGCGCCCGAACTGCTTGCGCGACTTGGTGTAGTCGACCGTCAGATCCAGCGCGGCGCCGGCACCCCCGACCTGTTCGGCGGCCAGCAGCGACCGGGCCAGCGCGCGCAGCCTGCCGGGCACGTCGGGGCCCGACGGGATCGTGGTCGCCGGTGTCTCGTCGAACGTGACACGCGAGAGGGCGCGGCTGGGATCGACCACCGGCAGGGGAGTGACGGTGATGCCGTCGGCGTCCGTGTCGACAGTGTGTACGGTGATGGTGTCACCGCCTCCGGCGAGCACCACCAGCACGTCGGAAGATTCGGCATCCAGCACGTACTCGGCTGTGCCGGAAAGTAATCCGGCGTCTGCGGCCACGCCGGGTTCGGCCCAGCCGCGTTCGTCGGCCCAGCAGACGGTGGCGATGCGTTCGCCCGACGCGATCGAGGGCAGCAACTCACGGCTCGTCGTCTCGTCATCTGCGATGAGGATCGCCGCCGTTGCCAACGCGGATGCGAAGACCGGGACCGGACTCAGTGACCGGCCGAGTTCCTCGAGGACCGCAGCGGTTTCGACGAACGATGCCCCGCCACCGCCATAGGCCTCCGGGATGGGTAGCGATGCCACGCCGATCTCGGTGCACAATGTGTCCCACAACTTCCGATCCAGGCGGGGTGTGGACCGCATGGCGGCCCGCGCGCTCGCGGAATCGGCTCGGCGCGAGACGAGTTCGCGGATCGCGTCGGCGAGCGCCTCGCGTTCCTCGGCGGAGATGGCGGGAGTGGAGGTCATGGCGGTCACAGCGACTCCAGAACGCGTCGACGCAGATCGGCGGGGGTACCCCACGCCGTGAGCAGGGCGCGGGTCTTGGTCAGATGCAGCGACAGGTCGTGCTCGGTGGTGTATCCGATGGCGCCCAACACCTGCAGGGAACGTCGCGACGCGAGATGTGCCGCGTCCCCGGCGGCGACCTTGGCCGCGGCGACATCACGCCGGACGTCGGTGTCCTCGGGCACCAGACCGTCGATGCCGAGGGCAGCGGCATACACCAGCGGGCGTGCCATCTCGATGGCGATCGCCACATCGGCGAGGTGATGCTTCACCGCCTGAAAGGAGCCGATCGCACGGCCGAACTGCTTGCGCGCCTGCGCATAATCGGCCGCGAGCGCGAGCATCGCACCGGCCGAACCCAGCAGTTGTGCCGCCGTCGCCAGGGTTCCGATGTCGACTGCATCATCGATGGCGACGTCGTCGGCCAGCGTGGTATCGGGCAATAGTTCGGCGAGGACCCGCGACGGGTCGACCGTGGCGACGAGCTCGCCGGCGGTGGCCGTGCTGAGCACACCGTCATGCACCACATACGAGGTCTCCGCGATTGGTGCAAGAGGCGCGACCGGCGGGATCGCAACCGTGGCGATCTCGCCCTCGGCGAGCGCGCTGACCCGTTCCCCGGACACTCCGGCCGAACGGAACAGCACCGGAAGCACCGCGATCGTCTCGACGATCGGTCCGGGCAGCGCGTGACGGCCGATCTGTTCCATCGCGACGACCATCTCGATCCCCCCGGCCGATGCGCCGCCGCATGATTCGTCGATGAGCAGTCCGTTGACGCCCGTCTCTGCGAGCGCCGTGATGACCTGGGCGACCGGTTGGTGGTCGCCTTCGATCCACGCCCGCGCACGCGACGGGATGTCGGCCTTCGTCAGTAGAGCGTCGACCGTCGACGCGAGATCGTCATGGACGTCGGAGAGAAGGAATTCCATGGTGTCACCTGTCTCCACGCGGCAGGCCGAGGAGCCGTTCCGCGATCACGTTGCGCTGGATCTCGTTGGTACCGGCGTAGATCGGTCCCGACAACGAGAAGAGATACCCGTCCATCCACGCGTCGTCGATCTCGGCGTCGACACCCTGCAGGTCGAGTGCCGTTTCGTGGGCGGCGATGTCCCACTGCGACCAGAAGACCTTGTTGATCGACGACTCCATGCCGAGCTGTCCGCCGGCCGCGAGCCGGCTCACGGTCTGATAGGTGGACAACTCGTAGGCCCGTGCGCCTATCCATGCATCCGCCACGCGGGCATCGACATTCGCGGTCGAATACAGGCCGTCCCGGTTCTGTTTCCACAGCTCGACGAGCCGGTCCGTCGTGGCCAGGAAGCGCCCGGGAGAGCGCAGCGACAGACCGCGTTCATTGGCGGCGGTGCTCATCGCGACCTTCCACCCGTTGTCGACGGCCCCGATGACGCCGCTGTCGCCGGGCGCCGCCGGATCGTCCGGGACGAAGACGTCCTCCAGGAACAATTCGGCGAATCCGGCCTCGCCGTCGAGCTGCTCGATCGGCCGGACGGTGACCCCGTCGGCGCGCAGGTCGAACATGAAGTAGGTCAGCCCGCGGTGGCGTTGGGCCTCCTTGTCCGTGCGGAACAGGCCGAACGCCCAATCCGCGAAACTCGATCGCGAGCTCCACGTTTTCTGACCGTTCAACAGCCAACCGCCGTCGGTGCGGGTCGCCGTCGACCGCAGGGACGCGAGATCGCTACCGGCTTCCGGTTCACTCCACGCCTGCCCCCAGATGTCGTCGGCGCGGGCCATCCGGGGCAGGATGCGGGCGAGCTGATCGGGGTTCGCGTGCTCGAAAAGCGTTGGTGCGAGCAGGAAGATACCGTTCTGGCTGACGCGCCCGGGCGCGCCCGAGCGGTAGTACTCCTCTTCGAAGATCACCCAGTGCAGCAAGCCGACGTCACGGCCGCCGTACTCCTCCGGCCAGCTCACCACCGACATACGGTCGGCGGCCATCGTGCGTTCCCACTCCCGGTGCGCCTCGAACCCGTCGGCCGTGTCCATCGACGGAAGAGGTTGGGCGGGAACGTGGTCGGCGAGCCAGTTGCGTACCTCGGTACGGAACTGCTCGGCGTCGTCGTCGAAGAAGAGATCCATGTCAGCTGCCGCTCCCGTTGGAGCCGGCGCCGCCGGAACTACCCGAAGAAGCCTTCATCGACTTGGCATCCATCCCGCCGAGAGAATCCCCACCCGACTCGGCATTGGCCGCATGCGCGAAGTGATGCCACCCGAACACCGAGTCCATCGAGTTACGCAAACCCATCTGGTCCTCGCAGATGTTGACGGCCTTCTTGGACAAGAACAGCCCCTGCATCGGCATCGCGACCATCTTCTCGGCGATCGTGTGCACCTTGGTGGTCAGCTCGTCGCGGGTGACGACGTGGTTGACCATGCCCCATTCGGCGGCCTGGGTGGCGGTGAAACGTTCGCCGGTGAACAGGATCTCCTTGGCGCGCCGGGTTCCGAGCGCGAAGGCATGTGCGAAGTACTCGACGCCGGGGATGCCCATCCGCGCCACCGGGTCTGAGAAGAAGGCGTCGTCGGAGGCGACGATGAAGTCGCAGATCCAGGCGAGCATCAGGCCGCCCGCGATGCACGCGCCGTGCACCTGCGCGATGACCGGCTTGGGGATCTCCCGCCACCGGCGACACATCCCCATGTACACCTCCATCTCGCGGGCGAGGCGTTGGTCGGCGCCGGACTTGTCGGTGTGATCCCAGTGCAGAACCGCGACGTTGTCGTAGTAGGTGTCGAAGTCGCGCTCAGGCGTGCCGATGTCGTGACCGGCGGAGAAATGCTTGCCGTTGGCCCGCAGCACGATGACCTTCACCGCGGTGTCGTCGACGGCCTTGCGGAACGCCGCATCGAGCGAATAGGTCATCACCGAGTTCTGCGCGTTGCGGTACTCGGGACGGTTGAGCGTCACGTACGCGACGGCACCCTCGGGGCCGGCCACCTCGTAGGCGACCGGCGACGATTCCGGACCGAGGTCGTCGGGGCCGAGGACGGGTGGGATGACGGCATCGCTCATGCCCCGAGCCTAACCTAGCAAGTGCTTGGTTGGTAGTCGGGTGAGGTGGCCATGCGATCAGTCGCCGTGACGACCGCACGGTGGTCACGAGAGTTGCGTGGAGATCGAACTCGCAGCCGCGCGCGTCTCCTCGGCCAGAGTGCACAGGTCAACAGCCGACAACGTCGTGTTCGGGCACAGGACGATCGATGCGACGACGAACCCCGACGAGTCGAAGATCGGAGCGCCGATGGTCACCGCCGCGACATCGCCCTCGAGTTCGGCAGGCAGGTAATCGATCGCCGACAATTCCGTCAGCAGGTCGTCGACCCGTGATCGAAGCCGATCGGGCACGCTGTCCAACGTGCCCAGCGCCTCGATCATCGCGACATGGTCGTCGGTCATCCGCTCGATCGAGTACCCGCGTTCGGCAATCGTGTGCAGCACCGTCTGCAGTCGAGGGCGGATCGTGTCCGGAGCCTGCGCCAGCCATGCGGCCTGGGTCTCGGCCGATTCGCAGGCGATGAACTCACGGCAGATGGGTGGCCGGAGCCGGACCTGACGGCCGTGCCGAAACCACGGCGAATCGTCTCGGTCGCGAACTCGTGCCGGGACGATGTGGTCGGTCACCGTGATCAGTTCAGACCCGATCCGTTGGGCGACGAACGCGGCCATGTCGAATCGTTCGCTCAGTTCACGTGCGCATGCGCTTGCCCACCGGGCGACGTTGTCGGCCGAGCCGGCAGCTCGTGCCAGGGCCGCGAACGCCGGTCCGACGGTGTACGCGCCGGTCTTCACGTCACGGAGCACCCAACCGTGGTCGATCAGTTCGCCGACGATCGCGTGGGCGGTGGCCCGGGACAGTCCGGTCCGCCGGACGATCTCGGCAAGGGGCAGGGCCTGCTGCTCGGGGCTCGCCAGGAGTTCGATGATGCGGATCACGCGACTCGTCGGGGGAGAATGTGAAGACCGGTCGTGGGGAGGGCCCGACGCGCGCGCGGGTTGTTGACGCGCATCCGCCGACTCACCTACGGTCTGTGTCACATAGTCAATGCTTAGTGTCGAGTATTCGACATGTCAAGGAGTTCGAATGGTTTCGAGCGCTACGGGTGCTAAAGATCGGCGAGCGCACCACGGATACGAGTTGACCCACCTCGAGGCACTCGAGGCCGAGTCGGTGCACATCATGCGTGAGGTGGCGGCGACCTTCGAGCGCCCCGGGCTGCTGTTCTCGGGCGGCAAGGACTCCGTGGTGATGTTCCACCTCGCGCAGAAGGCATTCTGGCCGGCGCCCGTCCCGTTTCCCCTCATGCATGTCGACACCGGCCACAACTTCGACGAGGTGATCGACTACCGCGACCGGGTGGTGGCCGAAACCGGAGTTCGCCTGGTGGTGAGTTCGGTCCAGGACGACATCGACGCCGGTCGGGTCGTCGAGAGCACCGGCCCCGGGGCCAGCCGCAACCGACTGCAGACGACGGCGTTGCTGCGCGGAATCCAGGAGAACCGCTTCGACGCGGTGTTCGGCGGAGCGCGGCGCGACGAGGAGAAGGCCCGGGCCAAAGAGCGGGTGTTCAGTTTCCGGGACGAGTTCGGCGCCTGGGACCCGCGGGCGCAGCGCCCCGAACTGTGGCAGCTCTACAACGGTCGTCATCACAAGGGTGAGCACATCCGGGTGTTCCCGCTGAGTAACTGGACCGAGCTCGACATCTGGCAGTACATCGGCGCCGAGAACATCGAACTGCCGCCCATCTACTACGCGCATGAACGTGAGGTGATCCCGCGCGACGGGATGTTGCTCGCGAAAACCCGTTTCCTGCAGCAGTATCCGGGGGAAGCGTCACATGTGGAGATGGTGCGGTTCCGTACGGTCGGTGACGCGACGTGTACCGGGTGCGTCCAGTCCACCGCGGACACCATCGACAAGGTGATCGACGAGATCGCGATCACCCGTGTGACCGAGCGGGGTGCCACCCGCGCCGACGACCGGATCTCGGAATCGGGGATGGAAGATCGCAAGAAGGAGGGCTACTTCTGATGCCCAAGGAACTGTTGCGGTTGGCCACCGCCGGCTCGGTCGACGACGGGAAGTCGACCCTGATCGGCCGACTTCTGTTCGACTCCAAGACGATCTTCACCGATCAGCTCGAATCCATCGAACGCACGAGCGCCGAGCGCGGGGATGAATACGCCAACCTGGCGCTGCTGACCGACGGCCTGCGCGCCGAGCGTGAACAGGGCATCACCATCGACGTGGCCTACCGCTACTTCTCCACCCCCAAGCGCAAGTTCATCATCGCCGACACACCCGGGCACGTGCAGTACACCCGCAACATGGTGACGGGTGCGTCGACGGCCGATCTGGCGATGATCCTCGTCGACGCGCGCAAGGGTGTGCTGGAGCAGACCAAGCGACATGCCTTCCTGTCGTCGTTGCTCGGGATTCCGCACCTCACGATCTGTGTCAACAAGATGGATCTCGTCGACTGGTCGCAGGAGCGGTTCGACGAGATCTGTGACGACTTCATCGCTTTCGCCGCGAAACTGAATGTCACCGACCTCACCTTCATCCCGTTGTCGGCGCTGCAGGGCGACAACGTCGTCGACCAGTCCGTGAACATGCCGTGGTACGAGGGCCGTCCTCTGCTCAATCACCTGGAGAACGTCTACATCGCGTCGGACCGCAACCTCATCGACGCGCGAATGCCGGTGCAGTACGTGATCCGCCCACAACGCAGCGACGGCGCCGACCATCGCGCCTACGCCGGGACGGTCGCGGGCGGTGTCTTCTCCCGCGGCGACGAAGTGGTGGTCCTGCCGAGTGGGTTCAGCACCACCATCGCCGAGATCTGGGGCCCCGGCGGCGTTCCGGTGGACGAGGCCTTCGCATCGATGGCGGTGTCGATGGAGCTCGCCGACGAGATCGACATCATGCGCGGCGACATGTTGGCACGCCCGAACAACCGGCCGTTCGTCGGCCGCGACCTCGACGCCATGGTGTGCTGGTTCTCCGACGACACCGAGCTGCGACCGGGAAACCGCTACGCGATGATGTGTGGAACACGCGCCACCCGCGCCCAGATCAGCGGTCTGAACTACCGGCTGGACGTGAACACCCTGCATCGCGATGAAGAAGCGAAAACGTTGGAGCTCAACGAGATCGCCCGCATCACGCTGCACGCTCAACAGCCGGTCATGTTCGACCCGTACCGGAAGAATCGCGAGACCGGAAGCTTCATCCTGATCGACGAGGCGACCAACAAGACCGTCGCGGCCGGGATGATCACGGCGCCGGTGAGCAAGGACAGCCATGTGGTGTGGCAGACCACCAAGGTGACGCGCGAACAGCGCACCCACCAGGGGGCGACCATCTGGTTGACCGGGTTGTCGGGGTCCGGGAAGTCGTCGCTTGCCGTTGAACTCGAGCGGCGGATGGTCGCCGAGAGCCGACCCGCGTATCTGATGGACGGCGACAACCTTCGCCATGGGCTCAATGCCGACCTCGGATTCTCCGACGACGACCGTCGCGAGAACATTCGCCGGACCAGTGAGGTGGCGGCGCTGTTCGCCGATGCCGGGGCGATCGCCATCGTCTCCCTGATCAGTCCGTTCGCCGAGGAACGCCAACGGGCGCGGGAGATCCATGCCGAACGGCGGCTGCCGTTCTACGAGATCTTCATCGACACACCCATCGAGATGTGTGAACAGCGAGACCCGAAGGGGCTCTACGCGAAAGCGCGACGCGGCGAGATCAGCCAGTTCACCGGCATCGACTCACCGTACGAACGTCCCGCCGACCCCGACATCGTCGTGACACCATCGGATGGCTCACCCGCCGAGGTGGCCGAATCGGTCATCCGCAACCTTGGACTGTAGGAGACAGCGTGTCGGACGATCGGGACCTTGCCGGTGACCTCGCCACCGACGCAGGTCGACTGCTGATGGACATCCGCGCCGAGAGCGGCTTGCGCGGCAAGGAACTCGGCGCGGAGGGTGACCGGCGATCCAACGACCTGTTGCTGGCGCGTCTGGCAGCCGAACGGCCCGACGACGCCGTGCTCTCCGAGGAATCCGCCGACGACAAGCGCCGACTCGACGCGGAACGCGTGTGGATCGTCGATCCGGTGGACGGCACACGGGAATACGGAACCGACGATCACGCCGACTGGGCGGTGCACGTCGCGTTGTGGCATGCCGACCGGGGGCTGATCGCGGGGGCGGTGGCATTGCCGGCGCTCGGCATCACCTATGTCGACGACTCCGAACCCGTGGCCGCGACGACCGGCTTGGCGGCGACCCCGAGAGGTGATCGTCCCCGCGTGGTGGTGAGTGCCTCACGCGCACCGGCCTTTTCGCAGGCTGTCGCAGACGCGGTTGGCGGGGAGGTGCTACCGATGGGCTCGGCGGGGGCCAAGGCGATGGCCGTGGTGCGCGGCGAGGCTGACGCCTACGTGCATGCCGGCGGACAGTACGAGTGGGATTCGGCGGCTCCGGTGGCGGTCGCCGCGGCGAAGGGGCTGTGGTGCGGGCGGATCGACGGCAGTGAACTGGTGTACAACCAGGACGACACCTATCTGCCGGATCTGATCATCTGCCGACCGGAGTTGCGTGACGCGATTCTCGGGGCCCTGCTGGTTGAGTAGCGTTGTGCGAGCTTGCGAGCCCATCGCGTATCGAAACCTGGTGTGCCGGATCTCGATACGCCCTTCGCTAGCGCTTCGGGCTACTCGATCATCGGAGGGGGATCTCGATACGCCCTCCGCTAGCGCTCCGGGCTACTCGATCAGCGGAGGAGAGGTCTCGATCAAGGCCTTGCTGGTTGAGTAGCGTTGTGTGAGCTTGCGAGCCCATCGCGTATCGAAACCTGGTGTGCCGGATCTCGATACGCCCTTCGCTAGCGCTCCGGGCTACTCGATCAGCGAAGGGAGATCTCGATACGCCCTCCGCTAGCGCTTCGGGCTACTCGATCAGCGGAGGGTGATCAGGGTGAGCGCTGAAGTCCGGCAAGGACATTGCGGAGGGCGGTGCGGACGTCGTCGACCTCGATACGCATCAGTTCGTCCTCGGAGAGCGCCGCGAGATCAGGAGACGTCGACAGTCGATACTCGCGTTCCTCCTCTGCTGCCTCGACGATGTTGCGGATGAACCGTCCGTTGCCTGCGACGTCGCTCGCTCTCCGGAGACCCGAGGGTCCTTCGCGCACATCGTGATACAGCGGCGTGCAGGCCTGCTCGAGCATCGAGACGGATTCCGGCGTGAGCAATGAGTCACGCCTACGCGCGATGAAGTCGCCGATCCGCGCGAGTTCGTCAGGGGTGTAGGACTCGAAGCGGACCCGCCGGGCGAACCGGGACGCGAGACCCTCGTTGGAGGACAGCAACCGGTCGATCTCGGCGTCGTAGCCCGCGATGATCACCACGAGGCGATCCCGGTCGTCTTCCATGCGGGCCAGCAGGGTGTCGACGGCTTCCTTGCCGAACGCGTCGCCGCCGGAGAGTCCTTGCTGGATGAGTGTGTAGGCCTCGTCGATGAACAGCACGCCGTCCATGGCTGAATCGATCACGGCCGATGTCTTGGGAGCGGTGGAGCCGAGGTGTTCACCCACCAGGTCACGGCGCGTCGCCTCGATCACCTTGTCGGTCTTGATGAATCCGAGTCCGCAGTAGATCTTGGCGACGATCCGCGCGACGGTCGTCTTGCCGGTTCCGGGCGGACCGGTGAAGGCCAGGTGCAGGCTGCGGGCCGCAGTGTTCAGACCGCGATCGGCGCGCACCTTCGCCAACGTTGCGGCCGACTGGAGTTTCGCCACCTGCTCCTTCACCGACTCGAGGCCGATCTGGTCGGAGAGTTCGCGCTGTGCCTCGCTGACCATCTCTGTCATCTCGGGGTGTTCGACCGCGTCCGAGACCAGGGATTCGGCCGGGTCGTCGACGGACTTGGGGTCCCACGGATCGCGACGTTCGGCGATCTGGTCCGGCGAGGTGATGATCAATCGGAAGTTGAGCGACTTCAACGCCTGACCGGCCGGAGAGTTCGGATCACGGGCGTAGGCCTGCTCGAACATCGTGCGCGCCTTGTCCTCATGTCCTTGCTCGCGCAGGGCCATGCCATGCGTGAACATCGCTCGTGTGGCGAGCGCCGGGATCGGTCCGTCGATCACGTTCTGCAACCGCCGGATGCCCTCTCCGAACATGCCCATCTGCACGCACGCCGTGCCGACCATCTCGTCGGCCGCAGCCTGGAGAAACGTGTCGTTCCACCGGTCCGACCGTCGGAGCGCGGTCAACACGTCGGGCCACCTCTGTGTCGACACGTAGAGGAACGCCTGGACGAACTCGACGATCGAGGTCCGGTGTGCCGCCGGGATCTCGTCGAGAACGTCCTGTGCGCCGGCGTAGTCCTGGCCGCGGGTCAACGACGCCGCGTAGGCGGCCGCCGCCTCGGTCGCATCGGTCATCGGGTAGTTGATGTGTGCGACGGTCCAGCGACCGGACAAGGTCCGCGGCGGCAACCCGAGACGCCGCTGCTCATGCCCGATACCGGACCGGTTCCGGTAGAGCGCGAGCAACACCTCGTCGGTCTCCTCGCCGCACACCAGTCGGCCGAGCCATGCGTCTGCCATCGACGGGTCCCATTCGCTGGCGCGGGTGAAGGCCTTGGTCGCCTGTTGAGGATTGTTGATCGGCTCCTGGCCTTCGACGGCGATGCCCAACGACAACACCCCGAGCTCGAACAACTGCCTCGCTTTGCGGACGTCAGCCATCGGGTCCCCCAGTCCGTGCTTTCCTGCATGGCCTCCGTGTAGGTCCGTGGTGTGCGACCTGCCGGTGTCAGGTGATCAGCGTAGCGGTGCGCCCGGTCACGCCCGCACGCGCCCGCATCGGCGACTGACATACACTCGTCAGAGTGAGTGCGCAGGTGGATACCGTTTCAGCCGCTGCCGGCAGCCCCGACCAACCGCAACCGTTCCGTGAGCTCGGACTCAAGGAGGACGAGTACGCGCGGATCAAGGAGATCCTCGGTCGTCGTCCGACCGACGCCGAACTCGCGATGTACTCGGTGATGTGGTCTGAACACTGCAGCTACAAGTCGTCGAAGGTGCATCTGCGCTACTTCGGTGAGACCACCACCGACGAGATGCGCGCGAGCATGCTCGCCGGCATCGGCGAGAACGCCGGTGTCGTCGACATCGGCGACGGCTGGGCCGTCACTTTCAAGGTCGAATCGCACAATCATCCCAGCTACGTCGAGCCCTACCAGGGTGCGGCCACCGGCGTCGGCGGCATCGTCCGCGACATCATGGCGATGGGAGCCCGTCCGATCGCGGTGATGGACCAATTGCGCTTCGGGCCGGCCGATGCTCCCGACACCCGCCGGGTCGTCGACGGCGTGGTTCGTGGCGTCGGCGGCTACGGCAACTCCCTGGGCCTGCCCAACGTCGGCGGCGAGACCGTCTTCGACGCCAGCTACGCCGGAAACCCTCTGGTCAACGCCCTGTGCGCGGGGGTGCTGCGCACCGAGGACCTGCACCTGGCGTTCGCGTCGGGTGCGGGCAACAAGATCATCCTGTTCGGTGCGCGCACCGGGCTCGACGGCATCGGCGGCGTGTCGGTGCTGGCGTCGGAGACCTTCGATGACGACGGGGAGACATCGGGTCCGAATCGCAAGAAGCTGCCGAGCGTGCAGGTCGGTGACCCGTTCACCGAGAAGGTGCTCATCGAGTGCTGCCTCGAGCTCTATCACGCAGGCCTCGTCGTCGGCATCCAGGATCTCGGTGGTGCCGGACTGTCGTGCGCCACCTCTGAGCTGGCCGCCGCGGGCGACGGCGGCATGCACATCGACCTGGAGAAGGTGCCGATGCGCGCCGAGGGCATGACCCCGGCCGAGGTGCTCTCGAGCGAATCACAGGAGCGCATGTGCGCGGTGGTGACGCCGGAGAACGTCGACGCGTTCCTGGCAGTGTGCAAGAAATGGGATGTGCTGGCGACCGTGATCGGAGAGGTCACCGACGGAGAGCGCCTGGTCATCACCTGGGACGGCGAGACCGTCGTCGACGTGCCGCCACGCACCGTTGCCCACGAGGGCCCCGTCTACGAGCGCCCGGTCGCCCGTCCGGACTGGCAAGACGGTGTCATCGGGTCGACCACCGCTTCCTTGAATCGGCCCGCGACGGCTGACGAACTGCGCGCGACCGCGCTCGCGCTGCTCGCGTCGCCCGCCCTGTGCAGCCGCAAGTTCATCACCGAGCAGTACGACCGCTACGTGCGGGGGAACACCGTGCTCGCCGAGCACGCCGACTCCGGCATGGTCCGGATCGACGAGGCGTCCGGCCGGGGCATCGCGTTGGCCACCGACGCATCCGGTCGCTACACCTATCTCGATCCCTATCGGGGGGCGCAGCTCGCGCTCGCCGAGGCGTACCGCAACGTCGCGGTGTCGGGCGCGTCGCCCAAGGCCGTCACCAACTGCCTCAACTTCGGGTCACCCGAGGACCCGGCCGTGATGTGGCAGTTCCAGCAGGCGGTGCGCGGCCTCGCCGACGGATGCGCCGAACTCGGCATCCCGGTGACCGGCGGCAACGTCAGCTTCTACAACCAGACCGGATCGACCGCGATCCTGCCGACACCGGTCGTCGGTGTGCTCGGCATCATCGACGACGTCCACCGTCGGGTGCCGACGGGATTCGGCACGGAGCCGGGGGAGACGTTGATCTTGCTCGGCGAGACCCGCGACGAGTTCGACGGTTCCATCTGGTCGCAGGTCGCCCATGATCACCTCGGTGGCGTGCCGCCGCAGGTCGACCTCGCCCATGAGCGGCTGCTCGCCGAGATCATGGTCGCCGCGTCGCGCGACGGACTGGTCTCGGCCGCCCACGACCTGTCCGAGGGCGGTCTGTTCCAGGCAGTCGTCGAATCGGCGCTGGCCGGTGAAACCGGTTGCCGCATCCTGCTTCCCGAGGGCGCAGACCCGTTCGTGTGGCTGTTCTCCGAGTCCGCCGGACGTGCTGTCGTGGCCGTGCCGCGCACCGAGGAATCACGGTTCAGCTCGATGCTCGACGCGCGTCGGATGCCGTGGACGCGGATCGGCGTGGTGGATCAGGGCAGTGACTCGGTGACGGTGCAGGATCAGTTCGACGTGACTCTCGCCGAGCTTCGCGCCACGCACGAGGGCACGCTGCCGAAACTGTTCGGCTGACACTTCTGGCCGCAGTTGCAGGTTCCGGCTTGGGGCGGGAACTGCGGCCAGAGTCCGGAACTGCGGCCAGAACCAGTCACAACGCGGCGACGAGCCCCTCGGCATCGTCAGTGGTGATCTGATCGACCCGTAGCTCGGTGAGGCGGCGGGCCTGCCGGATCGAGTCCGCGTCGATGCCGGAGATCGTGTACGCGTCCACCATCCGGTCGTGGGCGTGGAACGCGCCGACCATGTCGAATCCGCGGCGGTCCGCCTCGAGGATCAGGCGACGCTCCAGATAGACCATCTCGGCGTGCGGCGATGCGGTGATCGCGCGGCGGACGAACCCGTCGAAATCCTCCGACCGCAGTACCCGGCGAAGGGCGCCCTGATGGCAGGGGTCGTAGCCGATCCGGATGCCGGGTACAGCATCGGTCAACGTCCGAACGGCTTCGGCGTCCCCGCACGAGAGGATCGAACTCGATGCCATCGGTGCGACCGCGTCGGCAAAATTGCGCACCGTCACGGCGTCGAGGGCGATGGCGTCCTGTTTGAAGTCCAGCTGGAGCAAGGCATCGGGGTGGATGTCGTGCTCCGCGAGTAGTTCGGGGAGATCGTCGAGCAGGAGGACCGGTTCGTCCAGCGGGGCGCCGTCGTTGTCGCGGATACGCAGGGCGCGCAGTTGCTCGGCCGTTGCTGTGGAGACCCGGCCGCGACCGGTGGTGGCGTGCCCGAGGTCGAGATCGTGCAGGACGGCGAATCCGTGTTCGCCGTGGACCACCAGGTCGATCTCGACGCTGGCCCCTACAGTCATGCCCTCGACGATGCGATTCGACGTGAACGGCGGGTCGTCGGGCCGCCGCCGCGCGCGATGCCATTTGATCGAGGTCCTGTGACCCTCGTGGATCACCTCGACCGGTGGCAGCGTGAAAGCCGTAGACGGATCGGTCTGCATCGACGTGACGCTACGCCGGGTGAATGAACGGGAGGCGTCGTTGCGGTTCAGATTCGGGCGGTGCATCGGGTGCCGGCGTCTGCATGAAACTCCACCCCCAGAACTGCAACATGTTCTAATTTGGGCACATGACACTTCGTGTGGTCGAGTGGTCGACCGGAACCGTCGGGAAGCATGCCATCGCGGGAATCGATGCCCGCCCGGACCTGGAGCTCGTCGGGGTATGGGTGTCCGATCCGGCGAAGGTCGGGCGCGACGCCGGTGAGCTGGCCGGACTCGGCCGAGAACTGGGCGTGACGGCGACGAACGATCGCGATGCGCTCCTCGCGCTGAATCCGGACTGCATCGTGCACACGGCGATGACCGATGATCGGATCTTCGAAGCGATCGACGACCTGATCGCCTTCGTCGAGGCCGGGATCAACGTCGTGTCCAGCGGCCCTGTCCTGTTGCAGTTCCCGCAGGGCATCCTCGACCGGGACCTGATCGAGCGGATCGAGGCGGCCGGCCGTACCGGCAATGCCAGCCTGCACGTGAACGGGATCGACCCCGGATTCGCCAATGACGTGCTGCCGCTGGCCATGACGAGCCTGTCGCAGAGGATCGACGAAGTCCGCTGTCTCGAGATCGCCGACTACTCCACCTACTACCAGCCGGTGGTGATGAAGACGATCTTCGGTTTCGGCCAGTCGATGGACGAGACGCCGATGCTGTTGCATCCGGGGGTGCTCTCGATGGGGTGGGGCAGCGTGGTCCGCCAGGTCGCCGCAGGCCTGGGGCTGACCCTCGACGATCCGCTGGTGGAACGCTTCGATCGTGTTCCGGCAGAACGCGATTACTCCACGGTCTCGGTCGAGATCCCCCAGGGAAGCATGGCCGCCTTGCACTTCGAGGTGGTCGGTCAGGTCGACGGCGTCGACCGGGTGGTGCTCGAGCACTACACCCGCACCCACCCCGACCAATGCCCTGACTGGCCGACGCCGAACGAGGGGGACGGCTGCTACCGGATTCTGGTCTCCGGCGAACCGGAGATGAAGGTCGAGTTCACCCACCACGGCGAGAACGGCGACCACAACGTGTCCGGCATGATCGTCACCGCGATGCGGTTGGTCAATTCCGTTGCCGCCGTTGTGGATGCGAAACCCGGACTGGTGACGGCGCTGGATCTGCCGCCGGTGAGTGGGCGGGGGCTTGTGGCGGGGGCGTCGGGTAGCCCTGCCCTCTAGAGCGACCAGGTGTGTACCGGTTCCCCTTCGTGCATGAGGGTGACGTAGTCACGCAACATCCCGCACAACGCCTGTTCCCGGGTCTCGCCGGCGTCCTCGCGGGCGACCACGGCCTTGCGTTGCCAGACCGATCCGGTCTGGTGGGTGATGCACCGGCCTTCGATCACCGACAGGTACCGGGCACGGGCTTTGCCCGACACCCCGTAGGCCCGCAGACCCACGTCGGCGAGGTCGAGCAATCGGCGCAGGGTCAGTTCGTCGGGTCGCACCCAGCCGACGTTCGGCCAGTACAGTTGCGCCTCCAGACCGGCACGCGCACCGGACTGCAGGTTCTCGGCGGCCGCGTTGAACGACATCTGCGACCAGAGCGGGCGATCGGATTCGACGAGCCCGCGGACCACTCCGTAGTAGAAGGCCGCGTTCGACATCGTGTCGACGACTGTCGGTCCCGCAGGCAGCACCCGGTTCTCGACGCGCAGGTGGGCCCGCCCGCCGACGACGTCGTAGACCGGGCGGTTCCAGCGGTACACGGTGCCGTTGTGCAGCCGGAGCTCGTCGAGCGCCGGGATCCGGCCGTCGTCGAGCTCGTCGATCGGGTCGGTGTCGCTGGCGACCGGCAACAGCGCGGGAAAGTAGCGGGTGTTCTCCTCGAACAGATCGAAGATCGTGTTGATCCACCGTTCGCCGAACCAGACCCGGGGTCGCACGCCCTGGTTCTTCAATTCGAGCGGGCGCGTATCGGTGGCCTGCTCGAACACCGGGATTCGGCTCTCGTGCCAGAGCGCGGTCCCCGCCAGGAACGGGGAATTGCCGGCCAGCGCCACTTGCACGCCGGCGATACTCTGCGCGGCATTCCAGTACGCCGCGAAGTCCTCCGGGGCGACGCGAAGATGCAGTTGCAATGACGTGCACGCGGCCTCCGGCAGGATCGAATCCGTGGTGGTGTGCAGCCGTTCGGTCGGATGTTGCTCGCCCAGCGGGATGCCGCTGATGTCGATCTCGATGTCCTCGCCTCGTGCAGCGAAGATCTGCCTGTTCAGCAGGTCGTAGCGGGGGTTCGCCGAAATCCACTGATGGGCGAAGTGCTCGTGGGTGAGGGTGGGCAGCATCCCGATCATCACCAGGTGGTTGTCGGTGCGCGACGCGCGGTCCTCGGCGCGGTTCAGCGACGTGCGCAACGCCTGCTCGAGGGAGATCGTGTCGTCGGTGACGAACGGCCGTGGCGATACGTTGATCTCGATGTTGAACTGCCCGAGTTCGGTCTGGTAGTCGGGATCGGCGATGGCGTCGAGCACCGTCGCGTTGGCCATTGCCGGGTTCATCTCGTCGTCGACGAGATTGAGTTCGACCTCCATCCCCAGCAGCGGTTCGGGTGGCTCACCCTGATCGGTGAACAGGCCGTCGGCGAGCATCCGGGCGATGGCCTCGGTACCCCGGCTGACCTGCCGACGGAACTGCACGCGGTCGGCGCCGGTGAACTCCCGTTTGGCCACGTCGGTTCCCATGGATCAATGGTGCATGATGGTCGGCGTGGCAGCGCGCAAACCGATC
Source organism: Gordonia prachuapensis (assembly GCF_036350515.1). Classification (NCBI taxonomy): domain Bacteria; kingdom Bacillati; phylum Actinomycetota; class Actinomycetes; order Mycobacteriales; family Gordoniaceae; genus Gordonia; species Gordonia prachuapensis. The sequence goes on from NZ_JAZDUE010000007.1 coordinate 175,782, forward strand.
GATCCGGTCGAGGTGCGCGCCGCGGTGATGGCGGTGGCGCCATGGCTGCTCGACGACTCGCGGCCCGAACCGTCACGCGCCGACCTCGCCGCCGCCGTGCGGCTCACCGCCCGGAGTCTCGCCCAACTCGCCCCCGGCAACTCCGTGGAGGTACGGGTGCCGCCGTTCGTGGCGGTGCAGTGCATCGAGGGACCCCGGCACACCCGTGGCACACCGCCCAACGTGATCGAGACCGTTCCGCGCGTGTGGTTGCTTCTCGCGACAGGGCTCCAGGATCTCGACGACGCGGTCACGGGCGGGCGGGTCAGTGCATCAGGACACCGGGCACCGGCGATCGCCGACCTGCTGCCGATCGTCCCGCTCGACCGCGGCACCCCGGCATGACACCACGGCGCAGGATGTGGCAGTGCGATGCCTCACACCTCGGAATATCCCGACCCGGCGCACCGCTGCATGATTCGCAATCGCCGGCTACCGACCGGTAAACTGCAGGTATCTCCCAACCGTCGATGTCTCAGCCCGTCAACGTGTTGCCATGTCGTGAACCCGTACCGCACCAGGGAGCGCACCCCGCATGACCGACTTGTCGATCGCCAGCAAGAACCTCCTCACTTCCTCGCGTACCTGCGGAACGGCGCGGATCTCTGACGAGCCCGAGAACGAGCCCCGCGAAGAATGCGGTGTGTTCGGTGTGTGGGCGCCCGGCGAGGACGTCGCGAAGCTCTCCTATTACGGCCTCTACGCCCTGCAGCATCGCGGCCAGGAAGCCGCCGGCATCGCCGTCGGCGACGGGTCACAGGTCCTGGTGTTCAAGGACCTCGGCCTCGTCAGTCAGGTCTTTGACGAACAGACCCTGGGTGCGATGGTCGGCCATGTCGCGATCGGGCACTGTCGGTACTCCACCACGGGTTCCACCACGTGGGAGAACTCCCAGCCGATCTTCCGCACCACCACCGCCGGAACCGGGGTGGCGCTGGGCCACAACGGCAATCTGGTCAACACTGCCGATCTCGCCAGCCGCGCCCGCTCGCTCGGTGTGATGAGTTCGGCCGCGACGTCGGACTCCGATCTCGTCGGCGCGCTCCTGGCTCACGGCGCCGCCGACAGCACGATCGAGCAGGCGGCGATGGATCTGCTGCCGCGGCTCAAGGGTGCCTTCTGCCTGACGTTCATGGACGAGCACACGCTTTACGCGGCTCGCGATCCGCACGGGGTTCGCCCGCTGTCGCTGGGTCGTCTCGATCGTGGCTGGGTCGTGGCGTCGGAAACCGCGGCGTTCGACATCGTCGGCGCGTCGTTCGTCCGTGACATCGAGCCCGGCGAACTGCTCGCCATCGACGCCGACGGGGTGCGTAGCTCGCGGTTCGCCGAGCCGGAGCCGCGTGGCTGCGTGTTCGAGTACGTCTATCTGGCCCGCCCGGACAGCGTGATCCATGGGCGGTCGGTGCATTCGACCCGTGTCGAGATCGGCCGACGCCTGGCACGTGAACATCCCGCCGACGGTGATCTGGTGATCCCCGTGCCCGAATCGGGCACGCCCGCCGCCGTCGGTTACGCGCAGGAATCGGGGATCCCCTACGGCCAGGGCCTGATGAAGAACGCTTATGTCGGACGCACGTTCATCCAGCCTTCGCAGACGATCCGTCAGCTCGGCATCCGACTCAAGCTCAATCCACTCAAAGAGGTCATCCGCGGCAAACGGCTTGTCGTGGTGGATGATTCGATTGTCCGCGGCAACACCCAGCGCGCCCTGATCCGGATGCTCCGGGAGGCGGGCGCCGCCGAGGTGCACGTCCGCATCGCGTCCAGCCCGGTGCGGTGGCCCTGCTTCTACGGCATCGATTTCGCCTCGCCTGCCGAGCTGATCGCCAACGGCATGGAGTCCGAGGAGGGGATGGTCGAAGGTGTCCGGCAGGCCATCGGCGCCGACTCGCTCGGCTACATCGGTATCGACGAGATGATCGCCGCCACCGAGCAGTCCGCCGACAACCTGTGCGCGGCCTGCTTCGACGGTGACTACCCGATCGAGCTGCCGAAAGAGACCTCGATGGGCAAGGCCGTTCTCGAGCAGATGCTGGCCAGTGCGGCCGGAGACAGCCGTGATCCGCTCACGGCGCCCAACGACAACGTCAGTGCGGTGATGCGCCCCTGACTGCTCGGCTCGGCGTCTGCCACCGAGCGATGCGGACACACCGGTGTCGGGTAGCGTATTCGGCGTCGGGACTCGCGGGTGACACTCGGGCGCGAGCCGACCGAACTACGACGGAAACTCCGACACCCGGAGGTCCGACCACCTGGATTTCGACAAGGGGTGCTCCGCCAGATGTCCGATCGGGATTCGGCTGCCGGTAGTCCGGCCAACGACCGTCACACCGCGGAGGACGGTCTCTCCTACGCCTCGGCAGGTGTCGACATCGACGCCGGCGAGCGTGCCGTCGAACTCTTCGCGCCGCATGCCAAACGCGCGTCGCGGCCCGAGGTGATGGGCGGCCTCGGCGGATTCTCCGGACTGTTCGCGCTGAAGGGCAACTACCGGGAACCGGTGTTGGCCGCGGCCAGCGATGGCGTCGGCACCAAACTGGCCATCGCGCAGGCGATGAACAAGCACGACACCGTCGGACGTGACCTCGTCGCGATGTGTGTCGACGATCTCGTGGTGTGCGGCGCCGAGCCGCTCTTCCTGCAGGACTACGTGGCGGTCGGCAAAGTCGTCCCCGAGACGGTGGCGCAGATCGTGGCCGGGATCGCCGACGGCTGCGTGGACGCGGGATGCGCGCTGCTGGGCGGGGAGACCGCCGAGCACCCGGGCCTGATGGACGAGGACCACTACGATCTGTCCGCGACCGCGGTCGGCGTCGTCGAGGCCGACGAGATCCTCTCCCCGGAGCGCGTCCGGCCCGGTGACGTCGTCATCGCGATGGGTTCGTCGGGACTGCATTCCAACGGATACTCGCTGGCGCGCAAGGTGCTGCTCGAGTGGGGGCACATGGACCTGGCCGGCCACGTCGAGGAGTTCGGTCGTTCGCTCGGCGAGGAACTGCTCGAACCGACCCGGATCTACGCGCGTGATTGTCTGGCCCTGGCTGCCGAGACGGATGTGCGGACCTTCGCGCACGTCACCGGAGGCGGCCTGGCCGAGAACCTGGCTCGAGTCATCCCGGCCGGTCTCGTCGCCGAACTGGAGCGCGAGACCTGGACTCCCGCGCCGGTGTTCGCGCTGATCGCGCAGCGCGGACGCGTGGCCCGCGAGGAGATGGAGCGCACCTTCAACATGGGTGTCGGCATGGTCGCCGTGGTGGCGCCGGAGGACACCGAACGTGCGCAGGCGGTGCTCACCGCCCGTCACGTCGACAACTGGGTGCTGGGTTCCATCAAGCGGTCGTCGGAGCCGAAGAATCATGACCTGCCCAGGGTGGCCCTGAGCGGCGAACACCCGCGGTTCTGAGCGGGCCGGCGCGAATCGGTTCTGGAGCGATCTCCCGAGGTCTCGATAACGCCCTCGCCTAGCGGCTCGGGCTACTCGACCGGCGGGTGGTGGCTCTCGCTACTCGACCGGCGGAGCAGGCAGCACGAAACCACACCTGTGCCGGAGGCGGGCGTGGAGCCCGCGGTCACCTGCTCAGGTGTGGTTCACGTGGAGCGCACCGAAAAGGTGCGGAGGTATGAGGGTGTGCCGACGGCGAACGAGCGTCAGGCTCGGCGCCACTCGTCCTCGTCGGCCCACTCATCCACCGGTTCCCGGCGATCCGCCGAGTCCTCCGACCCGGACAGCTCGCGCTGCAAGCTGTCGAAGTCGGTGTGGGGAGTGGAGTACTTCAGCTGACGAGCAACCTTCGTCTGCTTTGCTTTTGCCCGGCCGCGGCCCATATGGGACCCCCTCGCACAATGACGGGGCGGCCAAACGCTTGGCGGCCCCGTTCTCTAGGTAATGAATCTGTCGTGGGTCCCAGTTTAGCGCGCTCGTCTCGATAATGCGGATCGCCCTGCCGTACACGCCGCGACTCACACGAATCCGCCGTTCGGACGCGTGTCACTCAGACGCGGGAGAGCTTTCGCGTGGCCTCCCGCTGCACCTTGGGGGCGATTCCGTCCTCGGCGAGAAGCGCTGCGAGTTGTTCTCCGTCGGCGTCGGTGCCGGCGACCAGATGACGCACCCGGACGCCGTGATCGGGTCGATGGACGACACGGACGCGGTCACCTTCGGCCACCGTGCCCGCATGTAGAACACGCAGGTAGGCGCCGGTGTCGGCACGTGCGAGGAATCGTTTCACCCACTGCGGTTCGCCGGCCCAGGCCGCGAAGGTGCGACACGGGATGCGCGGGATCGTCGTTTCGAGGACGAGCCCGTCGTCGCCGACCTCCCATCGTTCGCCCACCAGCGCATCGGTGATCGGCAGTCCGTCGATGCGCAGATTCTCACCGAACCAACCGAACGGGAGTTCGCGGTCGAGCTCGTCGGCCCAGCGACGCGCCTCTCGTTCGCTGTAGGCGTATACGGCCTGGTCCGCGCCACCGTGATGCTTGGTGTCGACGACGTGATCGGTGACCAGGCCCATCTCGGTGACGGACACGCGCCCCGATCGTGGTCGCTTGTCGATCCCGCTGGCGCCGACCTTGTCGAGGACGACGTCGTCGCCGGCTGCGCACACAGCCAAGACCCTCCCGATGTCGCCGACCTGCTCGAATGGGCCGGCGGTCACGAGCCGTTCCCGCCGCCGCGGAGACGCTCGACGGCGGCGCGGCCGGCCTGCACGTGGTCGTCGGTGCGGACCGAGTCGGGATCGATGCGGGCGCTCACCGGGTGCTCACCGTCGACCATCAGGTCGACGTCGGGCCCGACCGACCGCTTGACCAGGGCCAGGGCGATGGGCCCGAGTTCAAAGTGGTCGACGACGGTACCGACCCGCCCGACTGCGCGGCCGCCGGCGGTCACACGATCGCCGGGTACGGGACGTTCGTCGGTGCTGCCGTCGAGGTGCAGCAGCACGAGACGGCGAGGCGACTTGCCGAGGTTGTGCACCCGCGCGACCGTTTCCTGTCCGCGGTAGCACCCCTTGTCGAGGTGCACCGCACCCTCGACCTCGGGTCCGCCGATCCAGTTCACCTCGTGCGGGATGGTGCGTTCGTCGGTGTCGATGCCCAGGCGCGGTCGGATCGCGGCCACGCGCATCGCGTCGTACGTCCAGCTGCCCGCCATCCGCGCGCCCGCCTCGACGATCTGACTCCACCACGTGTCCACCGTGTACTCCGGCACGACGAGGTCGACCGTCGGCAGTCCGGCACCGTCGCCGAGGGACGGCATCACCCGCCAGAACCCGAGGGGCTCGTCCTCGTGATGCAGCTCGGGCAGGCTCCCCGCCGCGTACACGCCTGCGTCGGGCGTCAGTTCGAGCAGTTCGGCGATGGGGCCGGTCGTCACATCGGGTCCGATGAGGGTGAGCACGGCCATGTCCGGGCGAGCGGCCGGCTCGGCCTTCGCCCAGAAGACCATCTTGGTCAGAAAGTCCAGCAAGGGCGCACCCCGCGGGCCTTCGCAGTCGATCCACGTGACGCCGTCGATGTCGGTGAGCACGAAATGCTCCTCGACGCGACCGTTGGCGTCCAAGGAGAGGTTCTCCGCGCTGGTGCGGTCGGCGAGGGTGGCGACATGCTGGCTGGAGATGGTGTGCAACCAGCTCAGGCGTTCGGCCCCGGGGAGTTCGATCACCGCCCGGTCGGACCTGTCGACGATGACGGCGCTGCGCTCGGCCGCCCGCTGCTCGCCGAGCGGGTCGCCGTAGTGCCAGGCGACATCGACCGTGTCGGGCCGGGCCGGGTCGGCGGAACGTGCGGGACCGGGCACGGCGCCTCGGTCGGAATACCTGGTCAAAATGGGTGACGCGGTCACGTGTCGATTCTACGGGTCGACACGGACACGTCGATGGGGGCGCAACCGCGCCGCACGGCATTAGCCTCGGATCATGGCTGCAGCGCAGATTCTGGTGACCCTCGACGGCACGGTGCATGATCCGGACGAACCCTTCCTGCACGCCGACGACCTGGCCGCGCTTCGCGGCGACGGGGTCTTCGAGACGTTGCTGATCCGATCCGGTCGCACCCGCAAGGTGCCCGCGCACCTCGATCGGTTGGCCCGCAGCGCCGAGATGATGGAGCTGCCGATGCCGGAGCGTGACACATGGGCCAAGGCGATCGAGGCGGCCGAGAAGCAGTGGACCGCCGACAACGGCGACGCCGAGGCGTGGCTGCGGCTGGTGTACTCACGCGGTCGGGAGTCCGCTCCCGACGCCGGTCCGACGGCCTACGTGATGGCGGGCCCGGTCGCCGAGCGGGTCGCGCACGCCCGGTCGGAGGGTATCTCGGTGGTGACGTTGGAGCGCGGCTTCTCGACCGACCTCGCCGAGCGTGCGCCGTGGCAGCTGCTGGGGGCCAAGACCCTGAGCTATGCCACCAACATGGCCGCATTGCGGTACGCCGCCACCAACGGGTTCGACGACGTGATCTACCTGAGCAGCGAGGGAGCCGTGCTCGAGGGGCCGCGCTCGACGGTGGTCACGGTGACCGGCCGGACCCTGACGACCCCGCCGACCGAGGCGGGGATCCTGCCGGGTACCACTCAGCGGGCGGTGTTCGAGACGGCGGCGCAAGAGGGCTGGACCACCCGCACCGAAGTGATCCGCCGCGCCGATCTGATCGCCGCGGACTCGGTGTGGCTGATCAGCAGTGTCGCGCTGGCGGCTCGGGTGACGTCGTTGAACCGCTACGTCATGCCGTTGTCACCGAACGACCACGAATTCGTCGATTTGGTGGACCGCGCGATTTGCGTTGATTGAGAATGATTGCGAAGTCGGGAAATTCTGCGGCAATTCGGTTCGCCGTGCCGGCAAGCGAGATGCAGCCCACAATTGAATATCGAGTGCGACATTGCTGTAGGTGATTGATCCGAACGATCTGTGCAGCGTAGCGTGGACGCCACGCCCTACTACGCCTCGTAGTACCACGGTTTTTCGTAGGACACGGTTTCGGTGGTTCGCGGTTCGTAGTGCACAGGGCGGGGTTCGGAGGTCAGGAGTTCGCACAGCCCGGACCGGCCCGTGCATCTTTAGCCCGATGCACCGACTCTCGATTGAGGCGACATGGACGCTCTTGATGTATCTCGGTGGCAATTCGGGATCACCACCGTCTATCACTTCATCCTGGTGCCGCTGACGATCGGCCTCGCGCCGATGATCGCGGTGATGCAGACGGTCTGGCACGTGACCGGTAATGAACAGTGGCTGCGCGCCACCAAGTTCTTCGGCAAGCTCTTCCTGATCAACTTCGCGCTGGGCGTGGCGACCGGCATCGTGCAGGAGTTCCAGTTCGGCATGAACTGGAGTGAGTACAGCCGGTTCGTCGCCGATGTCTTCGGGGCTCCGTTGGCACTCGAGGGCCTGGTGGCCTTCTTCCTCGAGTCGACGTTCATCGGACTGTGGATCTTCGGTTGGGGACGGCTGCCGCGGCGCGTGCACCTGGCGTGTATCTGGTTGGCCGCGATCGGCGTCAACGCCTCCGCCTACTTCATCATCGCCGCGAATTCGTGGATGCAACACCCGGTCGGCGTGGCCTGGGACGAGGAACGAGGCCGTCCGGCGATGAACGACTTCGTCGCCGTCATCACCAACAACACGACGCTGGCCGCGTTCCCGCACGTGATCGCGGGTGCCTTCCTCACCGCGGGAACCTTTGTCGCCGCGATCGGTTGCTGGTGGATGGCCCGGAACATGTACCGGGCGAAGAAGCTCCGCGAGGCGATCGAGACCGGCGACACCACCGAGATGCCGAAGTCGTCCTCGCCCAGTCATATCGACGCAACTCCCGAGGACCTCGAGCGCGACGCACGCGGACTGTGGCGCCCGGTGACGAGATTCGCGCTATGGGTCACCATGGTGTCCGGCGTGGCGTTGTTCATCACCGGGGACATCCAGGCCCAGATCATGTTCGAACAGCAGCCGATGAAGATGGCATCGGCAGAGTCGTTGTGCAACACCGAGACCGGCGCGCCGTTCTCCGTTCTCGCCATCGGTCGGCAGAACAACTGCGACAACATCACCGAGGTCCTCGAGATCCCCAACATGCTGTCGTTCCTGGCCGATCACGACTTCAACAGCACGGTGCAGGGCGTGAACCAGCTGCAGGAGCAGTATGCCGCGCAGTTCAACATGCCCGGACAGAATTTTGCGCCGAACCTGTTCGTCACCTACTGGGGTTTCCGCGCGATGATCACCTGGGCGCTCGGCTCGGCGGCGCTGGCGCTCGCCGCGCTGTGGCTGACCCGCAAGAAGCGGGTGGTGGAGTCACGCAAGTTCGGGCTGTTCGCGCTGTGGATGATCCCGACACCGTTCCTGGCCAACAGCTCCGGCTGGATCTTCACCGAGATGGGACGCCAGCCGTGGGTCGTGGTACCGAACTGGGCCGATGATCTCGACCCGTTGCGGATTCACATGCTGGTCCAGGACGGTGTGTCCAACCACGTCGCCGCGACGGTCTGGGTCACGCTCATCGGGTTCACCATCCTCTACGGCGCGCTCGGCGTCGTCTGGTTCATGTTGCAGCGCCGCTACATCATCGAGGGGCCGGCGACCTACGATGCGGTACCGCCGGACGAACCGTCGGATACCGATGAGCCCAAACAACTCTCGTTCGCCTACTGAGGAGATCTCCGATGGGTTTGCCCGAGTTCTGGTTCCTGATCATCGCGATCCTGTTCGTGGGCTACTTCGTCCTCGAAGGCTTCGACTTCGGCGTCGGCATGCTGATGCCGATCCTCGGCAGCAGCCACACCGGAGGTGACGAATCGGTCGGTCCCCGCGAGGAACTCGCCGACCCCGACGCCCGGCGACGGGCGATCCTGAACACGATCGGTCCCGTCTGGGACGGCAATGAGGTCTGGTTGCTGACCGCAGGCGGCGCGATGTTCGCCGCGTTCGGCGGCTGGTACGCGACCATGTTCACCGCGTTCTACCTCCCGTTGTTCCTCATCCTGGTGGGACTCATCACCCGGGTCTGCGCGATCGAATGGCGCGGCAAGATCAACAACCCGCGCTGGCGCATGTGGGCGGACGTGGGAATCGGGCTCGGCTCATGGATTCCGGCGATCCTGTGGGGCGTCGCATTCGCGAACGTCATCCGCGGCCTGCCGATCGACGGCGACGCCCAGTACACCGGCGGGTTCTTCAACCTCCTGAACCCGTATGCGCTGCTCGGCGGACTGACGACGCTACTGGCCTTCCTCACCTACGGCGCCGTCTTCCTCGCGCTCAAGACCACCGGGGTCCTGCGCGAGGATTCGATGAAGTACGCCGCGCGGCTGGCGATCCCGACGTTGGTCGTCGCTGCGGCCTTCCTGCTCTGGACGCAGTTCGCCTACGGGAACGGCTGGACCTGGATTCCGGTGCTGATCGCGGCGGTCGCCGCCGTCGTGATGGTCGGCGCCACCCAGGTGCGACGTGAGGGCATCGCGTTCGCCGCCACGTTCATCGCCGTGGGCGGTACCGTCGCAACACTCTTCGGCGCCCTCTACCCGAACGTGCTGCCGTCGTCGACCGACCCGGCGTTCAACCTGACCATCGACAACACGTCGTCGAGCGACTACACCCTGACCGTGATGACGTGGGCCGCCGTGCTGATCACCCCGGTCGTCATCGGCTACCAGGCGTGGAGCTACTGGGTGTTCCGCAAGCGCATATCCGTGGAGCAGATCCCGGCCAACACCGGTCTGTCCTCGCTGCGCGTGCCGTCGGAATGACGAACCCGATCACCGGGTCGTCCACGCAAGCTCTCGAGATCGGCCCCGGGCCGGCGAATGCCGCCGCGCCTCGTCGGTCCGGCCCGATCGACCCGCGACTACTGCGCCATTCATCCGTGGCCCGTGGCTATGTGGTCGTCACCGCGCTGTTCTCCTTCGCCTCCGTCGTCACCATCATCGTCACCGCGGCGATGGCGGCGTCCATCGTGTCCGAGCTCATCGTCGACTCGGACCGCCGGACGTTCGCCGCGCAGCAGACCCATCTGATCGTGCTCGCCGGGGCGTTGATCGCACGCGGACTCGTCACCTACCTGCACGACCGCTACGCCCATCGCGCGGCCGCCCGCGTGATCGCGCAACTGCGTGCGCGGGCGCTCGACGTACTCACGGATCCCGCGCACACGTCACCGCGCACATTGGTGACGCGCCGCGATCACGCCACGACCGTGGTTCTCCGCGGGCTCGACGATCTCGGCCCCTATCTGTCCGGCTATCTCCCGGCATTGATCGTGACGCTGACCGTCACGCCCACGGTCGTCGCGGTCATCGCACTGACGGACCTGGCGTCGGCGCTCATCATCATCGTCACCCTGCCGCTCATCCCGGTCTTCATGGTGCTGATCGGACTGATGACCCGCGACCGCACCACCCGCAAGCTGGAGGCGACCAGCCGGCTGTCGGCGCAGCTGCTCGATCTGATCGCCGGGCTGCCCACGCTGCGCGCGCTCAACCGGTATCGCGGGCCCGCCGCGCGGGTCGCCGAACTCGGTCGGGCACACACCCGCAGCACGATGTCCGCGCTGCGGGTCGCCTTCCTGTCCGGAGCGGTGCTCGAACTGCTCGCCACCCTCTGCGTCGCGCTCGTGGCCGTCGGCATCGGACTGCGGCTGGTGTACGGCGAGATGAGCCTGTACGCGGGGGTACTCGCACTCATTCTGGCGCCCGAGGCGTATCACCCGCTGCGGCAGGTCGGCGCCCAGTTCCACAACTCCGCCGACGGGGTGGTGGCGGCGGGGGAGGTGATCGACCTGATCGAGGCCGAGCCGGATGAGTCCTCCGCGACGTCGGGTACCCGGACCTGCGCGGTCGCCGGCCAGGCCATCTCCCTGCTCGACGTCGGCGTCCACGGCCGGGACGGCTGGGCACCGGCACATCTCGACGCGGTGATCGAACCGGGCCGACTCACGATGCTCACCGGCCCGAACGGTGCCGGAAAGTCCACCGCCCTGCTCACCGTCATGGGCCTCGCCAGACCCGACGAGGGCTCGGTGCTGATCGGGTCGATCTCGGTCGGCGAACTCGAACCGACGGCGTTGCGCGAGCAGATCGCATGGCTGCCGCAGCAGCCGGTCGTGGTCCCGGCAACGGTGGCCGACAATCTCGCGATGTTCGGCGCGATCGACCCGGTGGACCTGCGACGTGCCTGTACCGCAACAGGATTCGACGACGTGATCGATGATCTGCCCGACGGTGTGGACACGGTGGTCGGTGCGGGTGGCGTCGGGTTGTCGGCCGGACAGCGGCAGCGCCTGGCACTGACCCGGACGCTGGCCTCCCCGGCACCGCTGGTCCTGCTCGACGAACCGACCGCACACCTGGACGAGGGGTCGGCTCGCGCGGTGCTCGAGGCGTTGTCGGCACGCGCGGCCGCCGGCGACACCGTGGTGGTGATCGCACACCAGCCTCTGGTGCGGTCGTTCGCCGACGCGATCGTGGACGTGAGGGGAGGGGCCCATGTCGACTGAGCCGTCACGAACCGCCGCCGAGTCCGCGGCCACATCCTCTGGGGACCCGTTGCGTCGGGCCTTCGTCTTCCTCGGACTGCGCGGTCGCCCGTTGACGAAGTCGATCCTGCTCGGCGTCGGCGGATCGCTGTCCGCGCTGGGGCTCGCCGCGCTGTCGGCGTGGTTGATCACGCGGGCCTGGCAGATGCCGCCGGTGCTGTACCTGTCCGTGTCGATCACCGCGGTCCGTGCGCTCGGCATCTCCCGCGGCGTGTTCCGCTATCTCGAACGTCTCGCCACCCACGACCTGGCACTCGGTGCGATGGCCACCGCTCGGGAACGCGTCTATCAGACGCTCGCCGCCGGGTCGCCGGCGTACTCGGTGCGCCTGCGCCGCGCCGACCTGCTCGGACGGACCGGCGACGACATCGACGAGATCGGCAACGCGTTGATCCGTGGTGTCATCCCCATCGCGGTCGGAGCCGTGACGAGTGTGGCGGCGGTGGTCATCATGGCGTTCGTGTCGTGGTGGGCGGCGGTCGTGCTGGCCGTGGCCCTCGTCGTGAGCGGCCTGGTGGCCCCGTGGCTGGCCGCCCGGGGGTCGGTACGCACCATCGAGGACTCGTCGTCGGCTACTCGGCGTTCCGAGGAGGCGACGGTCACGGCGCTGTGGCACGCCCCGGAGTTGATCGTGGCCGGGCGGCGCGACGATGTGCTCGCGACCGCGCGGCGGTCCGACGCCGACGCACTCGCGGCGGCCGATCGTGGCCTGCGGTATGAGGCGGCGGCGAGTGCCGCGACGCCGCTGTCGATGGGTGTGTCGTTGGTGGCGGCCTGCCTGATCGGCATCCACCTGGCCTCTACGGTGCCGGGGTCGCTGGCGTCGGTGGCTTCGGGTGAAGGTCTGACGCCGATGATCCTCGGTGTGCTGATCCTGTTGCCGTTGTCGGCGTTCGAGTCCACCGGTCCCCTCACCGAGGCCGGCATCCAGCTGGAACGGAGCAGGCAGAGTGCGCGGCGCGTGATGTCGCTCGTCGACGGGGCGGGCGCATCGACGTCCCCCGACACCGAACCCACCGACACCGAGCTCGCCGACCCCGACCCCGCGGCCGATCGCACCGTCCACCGCGGGCCGGTCACGATGACGGTCGACGGCCTTCGCTGGGGATGGTCACCCGACCGACCGCTGGGGCCGGCCGACGGATTGCGGTGCCGGCTGGCGCCGGGAGACCGGCTGGTCGTCGTCGGGCCGAGCGGTTCGGGCAAGTCCACCCTGGCGCTCACCCTCGCGGGCCTACTCGCACCCTGTTCGGGAGCTGTCGCCGTGCGCGATCCGGACGGACACAGCGTGGACATCCGGGCAGCGACCTGCTATCACGCCGAGGAAGGTCACCTGTTCTCCACGACCCTGCGGGAAAATCTGCTTGTCGCGCGGGGCGATGCGACCGACGACGACCTCGTCGACGCGCTCGATGCGGTCGGACTCGGCGGGTGGCTGCGCACGCTGCCCCACGGCCTCGACACCGAACTCGCCGGTGGTTCGGAGGCGGTGAGCGGCGGGCAACGTCGGCGCCTGTTGCTGGCTCGGGCGTTGCTGCACCCGGCGCCGGTCGTCGCGCTCGACGAGCCGACCGAGCACCTCGATGTCGCCGACGCCGAGGCGATCCTGGAACGGCTGGTGTTGCCTGCAGCGAACCTCTTCGACGAGCAGCGGATCGTCATCATCATCACGCATCATGCTGCCGCGCAACAGCTTTCCGCGAAGAATCCGCGATGTCGCGTCGTCGATCTCCATCCGGTCGTCGCGAGCTGAAAAGCGGTTGCCGGGCCCCGTGGCCGGGCGTATCTTCGTCGGTACACGACGAAGGAGGTGGTTCGAAGTTGTATGACTATTGGACACGTGAGGTGACCATCCGCTAGCGCGGATCGAGGCATTCACCTCCACGGAGTGCGCGCCGGATCGGATCCCGATCCGCGACGTCGCACCGTCCGTGCCGGCGAATCCCAGATGGTCACCCGGCCCTCGTACCCCGATCCTGTCCGATCGGCACAGGCCCCTCCGCGGGGTGGTACGGGGGCCGTTTCCGTTCTCCGGCGGCCCCGTTGCGGCGCGGTGCGTCATCCAGCGGTGTGTAACGCGCCTCACCGCAACCGCGATCGCTAATTCAAGTAGTCGACTACTCGTGCTCCTGATCCTCGTCTGGCGTGAACTGGGTCCAGACGTCGATCAGAACCGATCAGACCGGCCCAATCCGCTGCGGGCCGGGACGCGAACCACACACGAACAACCGACTCGCCAAGGGAGCCCGCCATGACCACGACACACGCGCACGTGGTGTCCGTCCTGGACGAACCGACCGCACACGACACGCGTTCACCCGCCGCTCGTGAGGTCGCCCCGCACATCGACGACGAGGTTCGCGCACGGTTTCTGACCCCCGAAGACCCGGACTGGACCAACGACGGCGCAGTCAACTGCGTGACCGGCCACATCTCCGGGTTGACCTACTCCAGTGGTCCCGGGGCCTATCACATCATCTTGCACAACGGGTCGGCGGACGACCTCGGCGTGATGTCGGTCCCCGAACTCCCCGAGACCGCAGGCGCGGTGTTCACCTACCTGCCCGCGGGTGCGTCGGTGGATCTGCCGACGGCGGAGTTCCACGCACTGCAGACCGAGCGAGTCGACGGGCGTCCCGTGCTGGTCGGGCAGATCGTCGAATCCGGGTCGGGCGAGAACGAACCGGAATTCACCCTCGACGGCCCGGCCGCCGGCGAGGTCGACTGGGACGAACGCGATCCCGACGCCAGGTTCTGGCGGCCCGGCGACGTCGACTTCGGGGTCCCGCAGACGCCCGCGTTCGTCTTCGCCGACCCGATGGCACACGGTGTGCACCAGACCCGGGTCGGTGGCGAGGTGGCGATCCACAACCGGGGCGACGGTCCGATCGCGGTGCTGACCGTCGGGGCCGACGGACCCCGCGACCTCGTGGTCGCCGAGCCCGGCCACAGCGTCCCAGTGCCGCCGGGTGACCAGGTCTGCTATGTCCAGGCTCCGCGGACAGATTGCTGCCCAACGCTTCTCGGCGTGCTGTGGTTCGCCGACGGCGAGTCGATGCCCACGTCACTGCCCATCCCGGATCGGCGGGATCACCTCGATCATCACTATCTGACGCCGTGGAGCGCCGATTGGGACTGCGGATATCCGGAGCAGTTCCACCTCGATGCCGAGGCCGACGGGGTGACCTACCAGTACCGGACGGGCGCGGACACCATGACGATCCGCAACACCGGCGATGCGACGATCGCGGTGATCTACAACTGCGGCGAGGACCGCGCTGTCGCCGAGATCGCACCACGCGGCAAGCGGACGTTCCCCGTCTGCGCCGATGCGGACACCGGCCAGGTGTTCTCGGTGGTCGGACAGCGGGTGGACAGCCGGCCCGGTCGGGCCGCGACGCTCGACTCGGCGGGCATGGTGATCCCGGGGACTACCGGTCAACCGGGGACACCGACCAACTATGGGTCGGTGGTGATCATGTTGGGGACTGTCGTCTACAGCGCGATCCCGAAGAAGAACCTGTACCTGGCCTGGTCGGATCGCCGGCGCTGGCTGCGTCTGCCGCATCACTGATGCGGTGACGCCAGGTCAGCCGACGACGCGGCGGAGCTTGGCAGAGAGCCGTGGGATGAGATCGCCGTCTGCGTCGACACGCTCCTCGACGTAGGCGAGGTCGCCGTCCTCGACGAGTCCGTACAGCCGTTTCGCCCCGCCGGTGCGGCGTCCGGAGTCGGCCTTGATGACGACGTCGGTGGCCAGTTCCCACGACGTCTGCGTCAGTGGGCTGCCGTAGAAGAGTTCGATCGACCCCTCGGCGTGCGCGAGCAGCAGTTCGATGGAGTCATCCTCACCGATGCGCCAGAAGCCGGACTCGCGCAGGTCGGGGCGGACGAATCGGGCGTCCTCGTCGATAACCCACGACCGTGCCTGCCAGTTCAGGAAGTTCTGCCCGTCGTGGCTGACGATGATCTGCTGGGCGAAGTGGTAGTCGGTCCCGGTGTCGGGGTCATTCGCCTCGCCCTCGCCCTGCCACACACCCACCATCGGCAGCAGCGCGAGCAGCCCCGAATGCAGGTCGGCACCGAGGCGCAGATTGGCGGTGTCGTGGGGGAGCGGGAGATCGCCCCACTCCGGGAGGTTACGGTCGCCGGTCTCCTTGGCGCGCTCGGCCGCCGAGTTGATCGCCTCGTCGCCGGAGCGTCGTCCGGCCGGGCGCTCCCGAGGGTCGGTGCCGTCCGCGTCTGCGGAGGTCACGACTCGTCGGTGATCAAACGGTAGAGGACATAGACGCCGAACCAGGTGATGAGGATTGCCGCCAGGATCAGCAGAATCTCGAAGAAGATGACCACGCGTGGATTCTACCGCCAGCCTCACGAGGTCCGCGCGGCCGGTCTCGCCACCCGTGGATCGAAGTGGCGGCGCACGGAGTGAGGTGCGTGTCGAGATCTTTCGGCGGTAGGAAATGACGAAGAAGACCCCCGGCGAACAAGCCGGAGGTCTTCTTCTGGTGTCGTCTGTCTTTCGACGACCTACTTCTTGACGTTCTACTTCTTGACCACGATGTCGTTCTCGTGCACGCCGGGGCCCTCGGGCGACACGGTCACATCACCGTTGCCGACGGACGACAGCGCACGCAGCGTCCACGTTCCGGGTGCCGCGAAGAAGCGGAAGTCGCCGGTGGGGCTCGCCACGACCTCGGCGGTGAACTCGCCGGTCGAGTCGAGCAACCGCACGAATGCGCCGGCCACCGGGGTGCCCGACTCGTCGTTGACGGTGCCGATCAGCACGGTCTCCTTCTCGACGTCGACGCCGGCAGGGAGCTTCTGTCCCTGCTTGGGTGCTCCGCACATGATTACTTTCCTTCTCCCAGCTCGACGGGTACGCCCACCAGCGAGCCGTACTCGGTCCAGCTGCCGTCGTAGTTCTTCACGTTCTGGTGGCCGAGCAACTCCTTGAGCACGAACCAGGTGTGGCTCGAACGCTCGCCGATGCGGCAGTAGGCGATGGTCTGCTTCTCACCGTCGAGACCGGCCTCCTTGTACAGCTCAGCGAGGTCGTCGTCGCTCTTGAAGGTCCCGTCTTCGTTGGCGGCCTTGCTCCACGGCACGTTGATGGCGCCGGGGATGTGGCCGGGTCGCTGGCTCTGCTCCTGCGGCAGGTGCGCCGGGGCGAGGATCTTGCCGGTGAACTCGTCGGGGCTGCGCACGTCGACGAGGTTCTTGTTGCCGATCGCGTCGACGACCTCGTCGCGGAAGGCGCGGATCGAGGTGTCGGGCTCGGCGGCCTTGTAGGTGGTGGCCGGGCGGCTCACGGCATCGGCCGACAGCGGGCGACCGTCCAGTTCCCACTTCTTGCGGCCACCGTCGAGCAGTTTGACGTCGTTGTGGCCGTACAGCTTGAAGTACCAGTACGCGTAGGCGGCGAACCAGTTGTTGTTGCCGCCGTAGAGGACGACCGTGTCGTCGTTGGCGATGCCGCGCTCGGAGAGCAGCTTGGAGAACTGGTCGGCGTCGACGAAGTCGCGCCGGACCGGATCCTGCAGGTCGGTCTTCCAGTCGAGCTTGACGGCGCCCTCGATGTGGCCGCCGTCGTATGCGGTGGTGTCCTCGTCGACCTCGACGAAGACGGTCTTGTCGGCGTTGAGGTTCTGCTCAGCCCAATCGGCGCTGACCAGGACGTCCGAACGTGCCATGGTGTGTTCCTTCCCGAACATTGAGGCCCGAACTATCGGTGATTGTGCGATGTGGAGCGGGATGATGGGGCCGAACGGTTCGGCGCGGATGCCGTCGACAGACCTGGTGTCCGGATCGGACCCGGGATGTCAGAGGTGCAGAGAACTGCCCGGCCGCCATCGCGAAGCGGACGCGTCGTACAGACGCCACGTCCACTGTCTAACGACAGCAACAGTCGGCGACACGACAGAAGTCGATCGCACGACGGCGGGTGAGCAAGAACTCACGGCGCAGTTGCATGCGCCCCACCCTACAGGGACGCCGGGTGGCTCCCAAACCCCGCCTCGGGGACGTAACCGCCGGTCAAGAACCTGCCTCAGAAATCTGCCGGACGCACGTCGCGGCTCCCGGAGTCCCCGGCGAGGACGACGTCGCTGCCCTCGCTGTGGGCTCGAGTCGGCGCGGTCCCCCACGGCATGGGCATCGGCGGCAGGGTGGCGGTGAACTCCGACAGCACGTGGTCCCGTTGGTCGTCGGCAACGTCCGCCTCGACGTGTTCTTCGGGACCGCGATAGAAGTCGGTGGCCTCGAGGTGCAGTCGGCCGTCGACGACGGACAGATCGACGACCACGCTGACCTTCACCACCGGACCCGGGTAGGCAGAGGCCGACGGTGGGACGTCGCTGTCGGGGGGCGGTGCGGACAGCGGCACGGTGCCGGTCAGCAACACGCCGCTCGACCGTCGCAGCAGACCGTCGCCGGGGCCGCCGGCACCCGCGCGGCCGGCCGGTGCCGGGGTGTTGACGGTGAGGTCGGTGATGCCCAGCATGCGTCCGAGGTTCACCGAATCGAGGCGTACATATCCGTCGACCGACGCAGTGTGCACGATGTCACTCTCCTCGATCCGGAAACCGTCGGGGACGGTCGTCGCACCGAGGGTGGCGCCCATCTCGGCCCGGCACCCGTCGGTGGACGGGCAGCCGACGCCGACGCCGCGGGCGGTGATGACCACGCCCGTGAACTCACCGGTGCGGGCGTGACCGACGAACGGAAAACCGCTGATCGTGACCTCGGGATCGAAGGTCAGGCGGGGCGAGGTCAGCAGCGCACGAGAAAACGAGTGTTCGGCGCGCATCGCCACGAAGGTGTCGGCCAGGAGCGCCACCCCGATTGCCACGACGAGTCCGAGGGCACCGACTCCGACCCACCTGCGTGCCCGGCGATGTGTACGGTTCGACGCATGCTGTCGACGCTCCTCGGGCGCCTTGTTAACAGCAGAACGCCACATTGGCGCTATTCTGTCATCTATCGCGCACACGTTGGTAAGGCGGCGTAAACAATCGCCGACCGCAGATCCGGCGTCGACCAGGGCTCATCGGTGAGTCCGGGAGGGCGTGGACGTGGGTTTGGGGAACGACGGGATCGGAGTGGTTCATGGATCTCTTGCTGTTGACGGCCGACCCTAATCCGGAGAGTGTTCTGCCGTCGCTGTCGCTGCTCGCCCATACCGTCCGGACCGCACCGACCGAGGTCTCCTCGCTGATGGAGGCGGGCAACGCCGACGTCGCCATCGTGGACGCCCGCACCGATCTCGCCGCCGCCCGCGGGCTGTGCCGACTGCTCGGCAGTACCGGGTCGTCGGTACCGGTGGCCGCCGTGCTCACCGAGGGCGGTCTGGTGGCCGTCAACGCGGACTGGGGTCTGGACGAGTTCCTGCTTCCCGCGACCGGCCCCGCCGAACTCGATGCCCGGCTGCGACTGCTTGTCGTGCGGACGCGCGGGATGACCTCGGAAGAGGCCAGCGGCAAGGTCACGCTGGGTGAACTGGTCATCGACGAGGGCACCTACACCGCGCGACTGCGGGGACGCCCGCTCGACCTCACCTACAAGGAGTTCGAACTCCTCAAGTACCTCGCCCAGAACGCCGGGCGGGTGTTCACCAGAGCGCAACTGCTGCAAGAGGTCTGGGGCTACGACTTCTTCGGCGGAACGCGCACGGTCGATGTGCACGTCCGGCGACTGCGCGCCAAGCTCGGCAGCGAGCACGAGTCGTTGATCGGCACCGTGCGCAACGTCGGCTACAAGGCGGTACGGCCGAGTCGCGGTCGCCCCAGCGGAGGCGACAACTCACTCGGTTCGGTGGCCGACGACGACGACTTCGACAGCGACGATCTCGGCGGGGACGAACTCGGACCGGATGATCTCGACGGCCCGTTCGATGAGGAGTTCAGCGCGAGTGCCGGAAACTGAGCCCAGCGTGGGCGACCCCGTCGTCCTCGACGTACTCACCCCCGAGAAGGCCACGCAGGCACACGATCTCGCCGCTGCCGCGACTGTCGCGGACGGGGTGGCGCCGCTGGCCGAGCAGGCACTACACGCGATCGACGCCTCGGCGGAATCCGGCGTCCGGCACGTGCTGACCGATGCCGGCTACGCCAACGTCATCGCGGGCCGAGCCGGGGAACCCGCCATGATCGAAGCCGTGGTCCATCCGGATGCACGCCGCCGCGGGCACGGACGTGCGTTGCTGGACACGGCATTCGCCGCCGCGCGCGAGCTCGTCGCCGAGCCGGGGCCCAGAGCGTGGGCACACGGTGATCTGCCGGGAGCGGTGGCGCTCGCCGGTGCGATGGGTTTGCAGCGACGTCGGGAACTCCTCCAGCTACGCCGCCCGTTGGGTCCCGAAGCCGACGAACTGCCACCGCTGCAGGTCGCCGACGACATCGTGCTCCGTACCTATACGGGACCGGCCGACGACGCCGAGATCCTGCGCGTGAACAACGCCGCATTCGACTGGCATCCGGAGCAGGGTGGGTGGTCGCCGGCGGAGATCACCGACCGGGTCCGCAGTGAATGGTTCGACCCGGAAGGGCTGTTCCTGGCCTTCGACGCCGGAGAACCGACGCGGCTGCTCGGCTTCCACTGGACGAAGCGGCAGAACGCCGAACTCGGCGAGGTCTACATCGTCGGGGTCGACCCGGCAGCGCAGGGACGGGGGTTGGGTCGGCTGCTCACCCTTGCGGGCCTGCATCATCTCGCCGACCGCGCGATGGCCGAGGTGGAGCTCTACGTGGAGGGCGACAACACGGCGGCACTGCGCACCTACGAACGTCTGGGTTTCACCCGCTACGCGATCGACGTCGCCTACGGCTGACCAGAGCTGGTGTCCCGCCCGCGACCGGTGAAAGTCGTTGAGGGTGAGCATGACAGGATCGAGCCATGCGTCGCGTGCTGTGGGTGGTCGGCTGGGTCGGAGTGCTTCTCGGCGCGATCGGTGTCGGGGCCCATTTCTCGGGTCTGGTCAGCAACATCGCGACCCGTATCGCATCGTTCACTCCGGTCCTCATCGGAGTCGGGCTCATCGGCCTGATCCTGCTCCTGGTCGCCCGGGCATGGATGTCTGCGGCGGTCGCGGCGGTCGTCGTCGCCGTCGGCCTGGGGTCGCAGGCTCCGTTGTATGCCGGTGTGGACGAGCAGGTCTCAGCATCCGACCTCACCGTGATGCAGGCCAACATCTTCCTCGGCGAGGCCGACGCCGCGTCCTTGGTCGCCCGCGTCCGCGAGGCCGATGTCGATGTCCTGACCGTCATCGAACTGACTCCGGAAGCGACCGCCGGACTGGAGCGCGCCGGCCTGCGCGAGGTGCTGCCGTTCGCCTTCGTGAACCCCCGCGACGGCGGTAGCGGGGCCGGGATCTACGCCCGAGCGTCGCTGACCGATGGTCGCGTGCTCGATAGGATGCGGCATTCGAATCTGCATGCCCGGCTGTCGATTCCCGGACGGGAGCCGTTGTCGGTGTACGCACTGCACCCGCTGCCGCCGTACCCGGAGCCGTCGTGGCGCTGGGACGCCGAGTTGCGCGAGCTCCGATCGGTGCTGTCCGCCGATCAGGACCCGCTGGTGAGCGGTGCGGACTTCAACTCGACCTACGACCACCGCCCGTTCCGGGCGCTGCTGTCCGGATCCGATGCGGACGACTCACCCGAATTGACCGATGCGGCAGAATATCTCGGCTCCGGGATCGTGCCCACGTATCCGGCAGATCGGCCGTACCCGGCCGTGCTGGCGCTCGACCGGGTGCTCACCCGCAACGGTCCGACGCCGACCTCGTTGCGGCGCTTCGAGATCGCCGGATCGGATCACCACGGCGTGATCGCCACGGTGCGTTACTGAGACCGCGTTACTGAGACCGCACTCCCGGCAGGGCGGCGGACTTCAGGAGCGGAAGAAGCAGGTCCGCGACCATCTCCGCCTCGGCTGCCAGCGGCCAGCCGGACAGGATCCAGATGTCGATACCGGCCTGATGGGCCACCGACGACATCGCGGCGGCGACGTTCTCCGCACTGCCGACGAAGTACGTCCCGGTTCCCTTGCCCGCGATGTCGAACGGCGGCTCGGCCGCCGTCCACGTGGTCAGGCCGGCGGCCATGTTGGGCGCGAACTCCAGGTCCGCCCGCCCGGGCAGACGACCGGCCCGCAGGGCATCGATCCGCGCCTGGACCTGTGCGTTGTCGCTACGGAGCTCGTCCAGACCGGGATAGCCGAAACTGCGCAGATTGCGGTCCGCGGTGGCGAGCACGGTCTCCGGTCGGGTCTGCCGCAGCTGCCACTCGAACCGCTCCCACGCCTCGTCGTCGGTCTCCCGCACGATGACGCTGGCCAGCACACCGAACCGAAGTGTGCGGCCGCGGTCGGCCGCCGCCGCGCGGACTCGGTCGAACAGTCCGGTGAGCTTGGCCGGTTCGGACATGAAGGACAGATACACGTCGAGAACCTCGGCGGCGTGCGCGATACCCTCCGGCGATGCCCCGGTGCCCCAGACCTCGATGCCGTCGGGCTGCCGCGGCCCGGGGATCGGTGGCTTGTATCGCGGTCCGTAGGAGAAGAACTCGCCGTCGTAGGGCTCGGCGTCATCGAGGTAGAGACGCTTCACCTGCCGCCAGAACTCCGCCGACACCCGGTAACGTTCCGCCTTGGAGCCGAATCGGCCGTACCGGTGCAGGACCGGGTCGGCTCCGTTGACCTGGTTGTAGATCAGCCGTCCGCCCGAGTACTGGTCGAAGACCTGGGCTTCCTCGGCCAGCAGGACAGGCGGTTTCACGCCCGGATACTCAGGGATGAGGAACCGGAGGTGCTCGGTGTCCCCGACGAGGGAGATGGCCTCACGTGCGGTGGTGAGCGCCCCGTAGTAGCCCAGACGGTCGAGCGTGCGTGCCTGATGCCGGATGGCCTCGAACGTCGGCTCCGCCCGGCGCTCCGGCTCCCACGGCACGTCACCGTCGGTCGGGTTGATGTACCAGAGAACCTGTGGGGCAACGCCATCGGACGGGGTTCCGAGGTCGGGCACGAGGGCGGAGATGCTCACGTCGGCTACCTCTCGTCGCAGAATTCCGTGATGGGCAGGCCGACGTGGCGGGACTCCGGAGGCGCGTAACCCAGGAGGGTGTCGCCCGGCTTCAGGTCGGTGACATTGTTGACCGAGCCGCCGGGGCCGAGCAGGCGGACGTGCCAGTCGTCCTGGGCGATCACGTTGACGACTCTGCCGTCGGTGGTGGTGGCGGTGACCGAGATGAGGGGTCGCCGTTCGATCTTGACCCGGCCGATGCGAACCTCGCGCACCTCACCGGTGCTGCGGATGGCCAGGATCGGTTGCCCGGCCTGCAGTTCGCTGACATAGCGGGTTCGGTTGTCGGGCACCAGGACATACGAGTGCACGGCACCGGCGTTCCAGCGGAACGGGCGGGTCGGCATGTACGGCAGTGGGTGGGTCTCGCTGCAGGACAGGAACATCCCGGTGGAGAACGATCCGATGAGGCAGCCCTCGTCCTTCTCCAACAGCGAACACGTGTCGATGCACGCACGCTCGCCCATGCCGATGTGCTCGACCTTGGTGACGGTCAGCTCGGTGAGTTCGATCCGATCGGCGCTCGGGCGGATGACCTCGGCGAGGGTCCCGACGTCGTCGGCGTTGCGGGGACGCAGCAGCAGGCCGTCCGACCCGTGCTCGAGGACCAGCTTCACGATGCCGGCGTCCTCGATGTCGTTGACGATGGTGACGGTGCGCCCGCCCGAGTTCTCCGCCGCCGCGATGACGATCTCCAGCGGGATCTTGGTGGGGTCGGTGAAGGTGAGCAGGGTCCAGGGCGCCCGGCGCACGGTCTCGCATGCGTGGCGCAGGGTGTCGGCGTCGGAAACCACCACGTGCACGCCGGCCTCTGCGGACGGTCCGGCGTCGACGATCCGATTCGTGTCGTCACCCGAGTGATCGGCCAGAACGATGTCGACCGACGCCGCCACATCGGCATCGACGGAATGTCCAGTGGTGGTGAGTACCCGGCGCACCGTCGGCGGAAGGTCGCGCAACAGTTCGGCGTCATCGGCGACGATGCCGTCGATGCGGTGATGGATCGCGGCTTGGACGAGCGCATCCCGCTCGACGTCTGCGGCGCCGCGGATATCGATCCAGGCGAAGTGCGCACGCTGCTCCTGAGCGGCCGAGTTCGGCACCGCATCGGGGACTGCGGCGAGCGGGGTGATGTCGTCGGTGACGATATCGGTGGAGGAGTTCACGATGGTCTTTCTGGTGTCGGGACGGGCTGGGTGATCTCAGGCGAGTTCGAGTCTCAGGCGAGTTCGAGGGTCGCGGCCAGCGGACGGTTGGGCGTTGGTTCGGAATGGAGACCGTCGGCAAGGGTCGTGGCGACCCGCTCGGGGTCGTCGGCGCCGAAGATGAGACGGCCGAAACTGAGTCCGGCGACGCGGGATTCGGCGACCTGGAGGCCGAAGATGATCGCGGCGTCGTCGGACGTCGTCGTCGGTCCGCCGGCAACCAGGATCGGTATGGGGCAGCTGTCGACGACCTCGTCCATCCGATCGGAGGATCCGGCGTAGTCCAGCTTCACGATGTCCGCGCCGAGGTCGGTGGCGATCGCACCCAGATGCGCCAGCGTCGCAACCGAGGTGTTGCCGGCGTCGGCCACCCCTCCGCGCGCATACATCATGGCGAGCAGTGGAACGCCGAGCCGATCACATTCGGCGGCCACGATGCCGAGATCGACCAGCTGTTCGGCCTCCGTCGGCGCACCGACGTTCACGTGCACGCTCACCGCATCGGCGCCCAGCGCAAGGCATTCCTCGACCGAGCCGACCAGCACCTTGCGGGTCTGGTCGACCGCGAGATTGGTGCCCGCCGACAGGTGCACGATCAGCCCCATCGATCCGAATCGGGTCGGTGCGATGGTCCGCGCGCGCCCCTTGTGCACGATGACGGCATCCGCGCCGGCACGATGCAGAATCGCGGCCGTCTGGTCGGCATGGCCGGCGGCGCCGAGCGGACCCACGGTGACCGAGTGATCGAGCGGCACGACGAGAGCACGACGGCTCGGGGAGCCGAAGATCCGAGACAGACGAATCTGTTTCCCCTGCGGCAGATGCCGACGGGTCACGTGCATGTCGATCACAGCTTTCTCCGATCACTGAGCGTGGCCGCCGCCGTTGCGACACGTGGATGTGTCGGAGCGGCCGGCAGCCTCAGGTAAGGGTAGCCTCGCCTAGCTTGGTGGGCAATTGGAGGGGTGGGACGACCGTCGGCTGCGGTGTTCTGATGGTCGGTCACGCCGGTACCGCCGCGGGCTGCCACGGGGTCGGGAACGGCAGACCGAGGTAGACCTTACCGAGCGCGCGCTCCTCGTCGGCCGACGTCGTCCACCGTTGCAGCCGTGCACGCCGGATCTCCCAATCGAAGTCGTCGTCGCCGAGACGGTGCAGCGTCGTCGTCAGGTTCCACGAAAAAGCTTGTGCCTGCCACACTCTCGGAAGCGCGGTCGACGAGTACGTCTCGAGACCGGTGCGGTCGGCGTGCGCATAGAAGGTGCCGAGTGCGTGCGAGAGCACGCACGCGTCGGAGATCGCCAGGTTGAGTCCCTTCGCCCCGGTGGGTGGCACGATGTGCGCGGCGTCGCCGAGCAGGAACAGCGAGCCCTGCTGCATCGGGTCGGTGACCACGCTACGTAACGGTGCCAGCGAACGTTCGATGATCTCGCCGGTCTCGAGCTCAGGGTGATCGTCTGCGGCGCTGCGTCGTCGCAGTTCTGCCCAGATCCGATCGTCGGTCCACGCGGCGAGATCGGTGTCCGCGGGCACCTGCAGATACTGGCGTGTCAGGTGCGCGCCACGCATGCTGTGCACCGACAGTCCGTCCGGGTGGGCGCAGTACATACCCTCGTCCGTGACGGGCGTGGTGTGTGCCAGAATGCCCAGCCACGCAAACGGATACGTCCGATCCATCACCCGGAAACGCGAGGGATCCACGACCTGGCGGCAGACCCCGTGGAAACCGTCGCATCCGGCCACGAAATCGGCGCGCACCCGGCGGCGTACCCCTGCTTCGGTGAACTCCACCCGGGGATGGTCGGTGTCGATCTCGTGGACGGCGACATCGGTCGCCTCGAAGTACAGTGGGCGGCCCGTAGATCGCCGTGCGTCTATCAGGTCGGCCACGAGCTCGGTCTGGCCGTAGACGTACGCGTGCCGGTCGAGATGCCGATGGAAGTCGAGGTGATGTGTCCGGCGATCGAATCGGACATAGAAACCGTTGTGTACCAGCGCCTCCCGATGAAGGCGATCCGCGAGGCCGATCTCGGTGAGTAGGTCGACTGTGGTCTGCTCGACGACCCCGGCACGAACACGCGCCCGAACATGGGCTTCGGATTGTCGCTCGACGACGACGGTGTCAATGCCCTGCAGGTGCAGCATGTGCGCGAGCGTGAGGCCGGCGGGGCCGGCGCCGACGATGGCGACCTGGCACCGGATGTCCGTGGTGGTCATCAGCGTGCCGAACGCGCCTGATCGGTGACTGCCGTGGCGCCCTGTCGTCTGCTGCTGCGCTGACCGGCACGACGTGAACGACGCTCACGGTCGATCGTGCGCAGGACGCGCAAACCGTCGCTGAAGGCATTCAGGTTGCTGCGGCCGTGGATACGTCGACTCTCGTGGCTCCCGACCTCGCGGATCACCACCCCGGCGCGCGCCATGCGCACGTTGATCACGGTCTCGACCTCGAACCCGTCGCCCCACTGGGCCTCGGTGGCATCGACATCGGGCAGGTCGATGACCGGGCGATGTCGGCGCCAGAACGCGTTGTAGCCGTAGCAGAGGTCCGCGAAGTCGGTGTCGAACAGACGATTCACCAGCCCGTTGAGCGCCTTGTTGCCGAGCCGTCGGAGCACGGTGATGTCGTCGCTACCGCCGCCGAGCGAGAAGCGGCTGCCCTTCGCGAGGTCGGCCCCCTCGACGAGCGCGTTGACGAACATCGGGATCTCGGCGGGGTCCGTCGATCCGTCCGCGTCGATCATCACGATGATGTCGCCGGTCGCGGCCGCGAATCCACATGCGAGGGCGTTGCCCTTGCCGCCGCGGGTCTGCTGGACGATGACCGCCTCCGGCCAGAGTCGACGCGCCACGTCGATCGTGTTGTCGACGGACGATCCGTCGACGACCACGATCTCGTCCACCGGCGGCATCCGTTCGGCGACGTACGGCAGGTTGAGAGCCTCGTTCCGGGTCGGGATCACCACCGTCACACGCGGTGTGGCGCCTTCGGCGGGCGCAGCGGTGTCGGCGGTGCCGGTGCGGGTGTCGAGGTCGTTTTCGAACTCGCTCATGTCGCCGGTCGATGTCGTGTCGACGGCTGCGGCAGCGCGTACGCGCTCCGATGCGTTGGTCAAGGTGCCCTCCGTGTCGTCGCCGCACACCTGGCGCATGTCGCATTGAGGCGAGTTGCCGGTGATCGGTTGATTGCGACCCTAGGCGCTTAGGATAACCTTGCCTAATTCTCAGCGCGTTTTGTGGGTCTCCTCACCGCTACTCGGAGATGACCGCCAAGGCGTGGCCGACCACTGCCGTCAGGGCGTCGGAGACCCGATCGCCGTCGATGACGTCGGCGTGGAACGCCGCCGACAGGCACAGCGCATGGTCGCCCACGGTCGAGGACGTCACGGTGATCCCCGCCGGCGACACCGGATCGCTGACCGTGTAGTTGAACGCGAGGTCCGGGTCGGTGAACGGGGAGAACTGCGTCTGCGGTATCCGTCCCACGTAGGAGTGCAGCAACTCGGCGCGGACCGCGGCCGGATTCGCGGCGACCCGCCATGCGCTGTCGGCGTCGAGCGAGGATCCGGCGATCCTCAGCTTCGTGCTGCCGACGACCAGGTTCGCGACCGGCCGGCCGCTGCGGTACGCGGCGGCGATCATGTCCTTCACTTCCGGTGCAGAAGTACTGGTGTTCAGGGGAAACGTGAGACCTGCCGAGAACGAGGCCAGTGTGTCCATTCGCCGGGGGAGATAGGGCCGTACGTCGAAGGGGATCGTGACGTCGCGCCGGGTGTCGATTCCGGCCTGGGACAGCGACCGCAGCAGCGCACAGGTGACGATGGCGAACATGCTCACCCCGGGGAGGTGGCGGTCGCGGGCAGCACGCAGTTCGGCGATCTGGTGATCGTCGATGCGGATCGTCCGGGCGCTCGGCGTGCTCCGGGACACCGCGCAGGTGGGGGCCTGCGGCCCGGTGTCGGCTGTGGTCCGGCCCGAGTGGTGAAGGCGTGCGAGCTCGACCAGCCGTCGTGGATCGCCGCCGAAGGTGCGGGCGGCCGCGGCGGCCAACGGGTGCCGGCCCCGACGGTAGGGCGCCCAATGCGGATCCGTGAGTGCGACCCCACCGAGCATGACGTCGACCACGGCTTGCGAGAACGCCACGTCGCCGAGTCCGTGGCTGAATTCGATGGCAACCCACTCGCCCGCGAGTACCACCCGAAGTCCGGTCTCGGGCATGCCGCGCACCGTACGGAGGAGATCCAGCGGGTCCGCCGTGAGCGAAAGGGGTGCCACTTCCGCGACCGACACGGCTTGGTCGGTCTCGACCGTGTGCCAACGCTTTTCCCGGGCCGACGGGCGCAGCCCGAGACGGAACGCCGGCCCGGCCGCGGCCATGGCATGAAGACGGTCGACTGCTACGTCACGTGATGGAACCGCCATCGGACCGAACACCGACGCCGACCGACGTCGGCTGTGCTGGAGATCGAGGGAGGTCATCGGGACGCCCGCGGCCGGATCGCGTGAAGCGGAAAGGCCCGAAACGGAGAGTCGCCGAGCGAACGGGATGCCCATGATGATCGATGCACAGGGTAGCAACACCCCGCGACCGGACCGTGAAACGGTTCACCCCGAGTTCACCATTCGTCCACCGCCCGTAGCCGATGGACGGGTGACGAATGTCGGGTCGGCGCAGATTCCGATGAATCGTCGCGGATCTCGGCTTCACATTGCTGCACAGAATGGCCGCACTCGTGAGGGACGTATCACATTCCCCAAGGTACGGGGGTGGGTATTCATCTTCCGTTAACCCTCGGGGTGCGGAGTGTCCACCAGCGAATCTTAGTGTCTGAGCGACCGGGCGTGGTCACCGTTGTGGCGCGCCATGATCTGATGCTGGAGGAATCCTGTGAAATTGAGTCGTCCCGGTGTTGCAGTGGGCTCCTTGTTGGCCACGTCCGCGCTCGTGCTGAGTGCGTGCAGTGACAACTCGGAGAGGGGAGACAACACCGCTGCGCCTGCGTCCGCAGTGGCCGACATCCAGTGCGAGGGCAAGCAGAACCTGCAGGCCAGTGGCGCCACCTCCCAGGCCAATGCGATGACGATCTTCTCCACCTCGTTCGCCCAGACCTGTCCCGGATTCGAACTCGCTTACGGCGGTGGCGGTTCCGGCCAGGGCGTGTCGGACTTCACCCAGAACCTGACCGACTTCGGCGGCTCTGACTCGGCGCTCGAGGGCGAGGATGCCGCCGCCGCCCAGCAGCGCTGCAGCTCCGAGGCCTGGAACCTGCCACTCGTCTTCGGTCCGATCGCCGTCGCCTACAACGTCGAAGGTGTCGACGACCTCGCGCTGTCGGCCCAGACCATCTCGGCCATCTTCGGCGGCGAGATCACCAACTGGAACGACCCGGCCATCGCCGCCGAGAACGAGGGCGTCGAACTGCCGGATCTGCCGATCAGCGTCATCTACCGCGCCGAGGAGTCGGGTACCACCGACAACTTCCAGAAGTACCTGACCGCCGCCGGCGGCTGGGACAAGGGCGACGGCAAGACCTTCAACGGCGGTGTCGGCGAGGGCAAGCAGGGCAACCCGGGCGTCGGCTCGGCGGTCGGCCCCACGGCCGGCAGCATCGCCTACGTCGAGTGGGCATACGCAACGTCCAACGACCTGTCGATGGCCAAGATCATCACCGAGCAGGACCCGGAGGGCGTCGAGCTGAACGCCGAGACCGGCGGCCAGACGATCGATTCGGCCACCCTGGCCAACGGTGACGAGAACCACAACATGGTGATCGACACCCAGTCGTTCTACAAGCCGACCCAGGCCGGCTCGTACCCGATCGTCATGGCAACCTATACCCTGGTGTGCTCGGACTACGCGGATGACGCCACCGCCCAGGGCATCAAGACCTTCCTGAACGTGGCGTCGGCACCGCAGAATCAGGGCCAGGATCTGCAGAACGCGGGCTACATCCCGCTGCCGCAGGAGTTCCAGACCAAGCTGCAGGGCTCGATCGAAGCCATTCAGTAACTGCGGCTCGAACTCGACCGAGAGAATAGCGATCACACATCATGTCCGTGGATGACACCACCGGTGTCGGCCGGAGCCGGGCGGGTAAACACTCGTCCGGCTCGGCGCCGACCCCGACACCCGAGCAAGATCCGAACCGCACACCGGATGACCGCGAGCTAGAGGAACAATTGCACCCGGGGCTGCAGAGCAGTCGCGGGCAGATGGGTGACCGCGTTTTCTCGTACCTGGCGCAGGGCACCGGCCTGCTGGTCATCATCCTGATCGCCGGCATCGGGGTCTCGTTGCTGATCGACGCGATCCCGGCCATCACCGAGAACAACGCGAACTTCCTGTTCTCGTCGGACTGGAACACCAGTGGTCAGGCCTTCGCGGACGGAACCGCCTCCTTCGGCGTCTGGGAACTGTTCCGGGCGACGATCCTGACATCGTTCTTCGCCCTGTTCCTGGCGACGCCGGTGGCGATCGGCATCGCGGTGTTCCTCGTCGAATACGCCCCCTCGAGCATTTCTCGGCCGCTGGCCGCGGTCATCGATCTGCTCGCGGCCGTGCCGTCGATCATCTTCGGTCTGTGGGGCATCTACGTCCTCGCCCCGGTGATCTCCCCCTTCGCGGTCTGGCTGAACGACACCTTCGGGTGGTTCTTCCTGTTCTCCAGCGGCAAGACATCGATCACCGGTGGCGGCACCATCTTCACCGCCGGCATCGTCCTGGCCATCATGATGCTGCCGATCATCACCTCCATCACCCGCGAGGTCCTGCGCCAGACGCCGAGTGGTCACAAGGAGGCCGCTCAGGCGCTCGGCGCGACCAAGTGGGAGGTCATCCGGATGACCGCCTTCCCGTACAGCCGCTCCGGCATGATCGCGGCCTCGATGCTCGCCCTCGGTCGCGCGCTCGGCGAGACGATCGCCCTGATGATCATCCTGAGTGCCGCCGTCGGCCAGTTGAAGTGGTCGCTGTTCGAGGGCGGCGACACCTTCGCCTCGAAGATCGCCCGAGACGTCGGCGAATTCGTCGGCAGTGAGGCCTCGGCAGGGGCGTACATCGCCGCCGGCCTGGTCCTCTTCGTCCTCACATTCGTCGTCAACGCGATCGCCCGTGTGATCGCCGGTGGAAAGGTGAACGGATGACCGTGACCGTCGATACGACATCGGGTGGGCCGGTCAAATCCTCACCCACCGCGTTCCGTGAGGTGTCGGCCAGCCGAAAGTTCCGCAACGAGGCCGCCCGCGTGACCTTCGCGCTGTGCTTCGTGCTCGGTGTCATCCCGCTGGTGTGGCTGCTGTGGACGGTCATCTCCGAGGGTGCCCCGGCGCTCACCGATCCGAACTGGTGGTTCGGCAACGCCTACGGCGTCGACACCACCACCCAGTTCGGGGCCGGTATCTCGCAGGCCATCATCGGCACCCTGATCCAGGCGCTGATCGCCACCGTGATCTCGGTGCCGATCGCGGTCATGACCGGCATCATGCTGGTCGAATACCCGACCAGTCCACTGGTGAAGCCGGTGAGCTTCATGGTCGACATCCTGGCCGGTGTGCCGTCCATCGTGGCCACATTGTTCATCTTCACGGTCTTCGTGATCGGGCTCTCGATGGGTCAGAGTGCGTTCATGGTCAGTCTCGCGCTGATCCTGCTGATGATCCCGATCGTCGTCCGATCCACCGAAGAGATGCTGAAACTGGTGCCCGACGAACTCCGTGAGGCGTCGTACGCGCTCGGTATCTCCAAGTGGCGGACCATCGTGAAAGTCGTGCTGCCGACGGCGATGTCGGGCATGCTGTCCGGCATCTTCCTGGCCATCGCGCGCATCATGGGCGAGACCGCGCCGGTGCTGATCCTCGCCGGTCCGGCCAGTTCGCAGGTGCAGACGAACCCCTTCGACGGCGGGATGAACTCGCTGCCGCTGTTCATCAAGGACATGTGGTCGGCGGCCCAGCCGGCCTCGGGCTTCTACTACTGGGGAGCGGCGCTCACGCTGATCATCATCATCGCGGTGCTGAACCTCATCGCCGCGATGACCGCTAAGTTCCTCGCCCCCAAGACCAAGTAACGGCGCGACCGCCGCCACACAGCAAAGGCATCATCATGGCCAAACGCCTCGACGTCAAAGACCTCAACATCTATTACAGCAAGTTCCACGCCGTGAAGGACGTGACCCTCGCCGTCCCGCCGCGCAGCATCACCGCGTTCATCGGCCCGTCGGGCTGCGGCAAGTCCACGGTCCTGCGGACGCTGAACCGCATGCACGAGGAGGTGCCGGGCGCATACGCCGTCGGCAGCGTGCTGCTCGACGGTGAGGACATCTACGCCAAGGGGATCAACCCGACCGCGGTGCGCACCACCATCGGTATGGTCTTCCAGCGGCCGAACCCGTTCCCCACCATGTCGATCCGCGACAACGTCGTCGCCGGTCTGAAGTTGCAGGGGGTGCGCAACAAGTCCCAGCTCGAAGAGGTGTGCGAACGCAGCCTGCGCGGCGCGAACCTGTGGGAAGAGGTCAAGAACCGTCTCGACAAGCCGGGCGGTGGCCTGTCCGGCGGTCAGCAGCAGCGTCTGTGCATCGCCCGGGCGATCGCCGTCTCCCCGGACGTGCTGTTGATGGACGAGCCGTGCTCGGCGCTCGACCCGATCTCCACCCTGGCGATCGAGGACCTGATGGGTGAGCTCAAGAAGGAGTACACCATCGTCATCGTTACCCACAACATGCAGCAGGCCGCTCGTGTCAGCGACCAGACGGCGTTCTTCAACCTCGAGGCCGTCGGCCAGCCCGGCCAGCTGATCGAGATCAACGACACCGAGACCATGTTCTCCAACCCGAGCAAGCGGGAGACCGAGGACTACATCTCGGGTCGCTTCGGCTGAGTCCCGACCTCAGGTTCTCCGAATCCGAAGAGATCGCGCCGCGGACCGTTCACCGGTCCGCGGCGCGATTACTATCTCGGGTTCGTGCTGGGGTTTCGCAGCTCTCACATGTTCGCGAGCAGGAGCACCAGTAGCGCGATGAGAGACAGCGTGACCCCGCTGTAGGTGAGGATCTGCCGTCGATGCGCGGCAGCCGTCGGCTCGTCGTCGTCGACAGCGTTGAAGTCGGGTTCCACGCTGCCGGGTTCCACGCGATGGTGCCGATCCATGTGGGACACCTTAACGCCACGCACGTCGGGCAACGAAATCCCAAGTCCGGCTTGGTGAGGGCACTCTCATCCGATGGGTCGGCGAGGTTCAGCTCGCACCGGCTGTCCGCACAGACGACGACACCGCCGTCCCGAACGGAACGGCGGTGTCGTCGACGTCCGAGAGCGGTCAGGAGACCTCGAGGAACTGTTCCGGGGTCTGACCGGTGGCCTGGAACACCACACGCCGACCGATGAGCACCGCGTGGTCGGCGAACCGCTCGTAGTAGCGTCCGAGGAGAGTGACATCGACGGCCGCGGCCACACCGTGTCCCCAATCCCGGTCCATCAGGACCGTGAACAGGTGGCGGTGGAGGTCGTCCATCGCGTCGTCGTCCTCTTGCAGACGAAGCGCGTCCTTCGGGTTCTGCGTGTTGAGCACCTCACGTGCGGTCTCCGCCAGCTGCACCGCCAGGCGACCCATCTCCGCGAAGTAGCCGTTGACCTCCTCGGGGAGCGCCTTGGCCGGATGGCGGCGACGCGCGACCTTGGCGACATGCAGTGCGAGAGCGCCCATGCGGTCGGCGTCGGCGACGATCTGGAAGCCACTCACGATCCCGCGGAGGTCACCGGCCACCGGCGCCTGCAGCGCGAGCAACGCGAAGGCCTGCTCCTCGGCGCGGGCCGACAGGTCGTGCATCTTGTCGTTCTCGGTGATGACCTCCTCCGCGATGGCCAGATCGGCCTGCAGGAGGGCTTGCGTGGAGCGGGCCATCGTGGTGCCGGCGAGCTCGCACATCTCGCCGAGGATGGTGTTGAGCGCGTCGAGCTGCTCATGGTAGGCGGTACGCATGCCTACTACAATACGTGGCTCACGTGTCCCACTAGCCGCCGAAACAGTGAACGCCCAGTGAACGCGGCGTGCACCTTGTCCGCTTCGCGAAGAAC
Source organism: Gordonia prachuapensis (assembly GCF_036350515.1). Classification (NCBI taxonomy): domain Bacteria; kingdom Bacillati; phylum Actinomycetota; class Actinomycetes; order Mycobacteriales; family Gordoniaceae; genus Gordonia; species Gordonia prachuapensis. Next base: position 209,706 of record NZ_JAZDUE010000007.1, read on the forward strand.
GCGCAGGTCAGCTGCAGTTCGTGTCGCCGGCGTTGGTGACCGCGAGATCGTTGGGCAGGTTCGACGTGTTCGACGCGGGCGCCAGCTGCGGCACCGAGATCGTGCTGCCGACGGCGGGCGCGGAACCGACCGAGCCGTCGAAGTCTGATCCGAGGATCACCTCGACGCCCGACTTCACGGTGCGGTCGAGCTGAATCGACGCGCCGGGGAACATGGCGGCCAGGGTGGCCGCGGAATCCTGCTCGCCGCCGCCGTACCGGATGACGGTGTCCTCGCGGTTCTCGGAGGCGTCCGCCACACCACGCACGTCGAAGCCCATCGACACCAGCTGATCCGAGGTGTCACCCGCGGCGCCGGTGCGGCCGGTGCCGTTGAGAACGCGGACACCGACGTTGCCGGGATTCTGTGCGGTGGCGGCCAACTGCGTGGGAGCCGCTTCCGAGGTCGAGGTGCTCGGCGTGCTCGACTCCTCCGAGCTGCTCGACGTCGACGAAGACGACTCCTCCCTGGCCTGCTCACCGGGCAGCGGGTCGTCGTCGATGATCGCGTTGAAGATCGCGTTGATGTCGTCGGTCCGCGGGATCTCGTTGTTCAGTCCGTCCATGGATGTACCCGAGGTGGGAATCGTCAGGAAGGTGACCCGGCCGGCCTCGATGCCCTGCATCGATTCGGCGAGATTCAGCAGCGACTGTGTGTCCACGCCGTCGACGAAGCTGTACTCGATGAAGGTGTTCACGATGCTGTTGAGCTTGTTGGGATTCGACAGCACGTTTCCGGAGAGCGTCGACCGCAGCAGCGAGGACATGAACAGCTGCTGCCGCTTGATGCGGCCGTAGTCGCCGTTGCCCTCTGATGCGATGTTGCGCGCCCGGACGTAGTTGAGTGCGCGTCGGCCGGTGAGTGTCGATGTCCCCGGTTTGCGCAGCACCTGGCCGAGTTCGTAGTCGTAGAGCGGCGTGGGGGAGCAGACCTGCACGCCGCCCAACGCCTTGACGACCTTCTCGAAGCCGTAGAAGTCCATCGCGATGAACCGGTTGATGTTGAGGCCACTCATCTGTGTGATGACGCTGACCAGGCATTCCGGTCCGCCGTCGGCGTAGACGCCGTTGAGTTTGACGTCATAGGCGGCCGGTAGCGCGGCGCCATAGGTGCCGGTGTCGTTGTCCCACTGCCGGCAGTCGGGCCGGTCCACCTGGAGATCGCGGGGGAAGGACACCGCGACCACGCGACTGCGGTTCGCGGGGATGTTCACCAGGATCACCGTGTCCGAGCGAGCACCGGCGGCGTCGTCGGTGGTGCCGGCGCCCACCCGGGCGTTCTGGCCCGCTCGGGTGTCGGTTCCGACGATCAGGTAGTTCTCGTCGCCGTACTGGGCGTCCTTGTTCCGGATGTTCTCGTCTTCGGGGTTGACGGCGTTGATCGTCTTCCAGCTGCCGTCCCACGACTGCAGGTAGCCCCACACGAATCCGGTGCCCACCAACGCCATGACGCAGGCCACCGCGACGAGGATGCGGCCCGTGGTGGTGACGTTGCGGCCCAGGTTGCGTCGGCCGGCCGAGGATCCGGGGTGGCGCCGCGGCCGCGAGCGCGGCGGGATCGTGTCCGACAGGTCGGGGGTGGGCTGCAGCGGACGTACCCGGCTGCCCTGCCCGCGGGATTCCTCGGTGACCCGCGCTCGGGTGGCGTCGTCGGAGAGATCGACGTCCGAATCGGTCGGGGCGTCCGACGGCCCGACCGCCGGGATCTGCAGCGTGACGTCGTTCTCGTGCGGATAGCGCGTGAGGTCGTCGAAACGGTGGACCTCGGTCGGTTGGTCGTCGGCCGACGGCTGCCGTGGGCCTGCGCCCGAGGGCGGTGTGCTCGCGCGTTCACCGGCGGGGGCATTCGAGCCGCGATCCCCGGGCTCTCGGTCGTGGGGTGCACCCGCGTGCGGGCCGTCCTCGCCGGCCGCGTTCATCTGCTCCATGAGCTCGCGAACAGTGAGACGGGTCCGGCCGCGCACATAGCGGTCGGTCGAACGAGGTTCGTGCAGGGCGCCGTGGGCGGGGATCGCGTTGTTCGGCGCCTCGCCGAACATGTTGGAGAAGTCGTGCGAGCCACCGGAACGGCCGGCGCGCCGGCTCCGGCGGGGCGTTGTGCCCTCGTCGGCCGGCTCGTCCGGTTCCGAACTCCTACGACTCAACTCTTACCCCTTGACCCCGACTGACTCGGCGCGACTCATGTGGTGGCGTCGGCTTCGGCGCACCATGACATCGTCCCTGCGCGTGCGGGACCTCCGCGTCATAGTACTGATGGCACCTGAGAACATTTCTCAGCCACGTCGGGGGATTCGCCGCCGTGACCGACCGGTGATCTGCCCGTGCTCAGCCGCCCGAGTGCATGACCTCGGCGCCCGCGGGGACCACGTCCTCGTCGGGATCGTCGAGCCAGCCCTCGGGCAGCGCGACCTTGGCAGGCGAGCCCTGCCGCCCGCGCGGCCCGTGCCCGTCGGCGGGGAACTCGGCGTCGGCCGGCAGGGTGGCGACCAGGTCGCGCAGTTCGTCGAGGGTGTTCACCAACGCCAGTCGGTTGCGCAGGTCGCTCCCGGCGGGGAAACCGCGCAGGTACCAGGCGACGTGCTTGCGGATCTCACGCATGCCCTTGTCCTCGCCGTGGTGGGCGGCCAGCAATTCCCCATGCCGCACGATGATCTCCGACACCTCGCCGAGATTCGGCTGCGCCGGGGCGGGCAGGCCGTTCAGTTCGGCCGCCAACTCGGCGAACAGCCAGGGCCGGCCGAGGCAGCCGCGGCCGATCACGACACCGTCGCACCCGGTCCGGCGCATCATGGCGACCGCGTCGGAGGGTTCGAAGATGTCGCCGTTGCCGAGTACCGGCACGTCGGTGACGTGCTCTTTGAGACGTGCGATCTCGTCCCAGTCGGCGGTACCCGAATAGCGCTGAGAGGCCGTGCGGGCGTGCAGTGCGACGGCCTGTGCACCCTCGGCGGCCGCGATCCGGCCGGCGTCGAGATGTGTGTGGTGGTCGTCATCGATGCCGATCCGGAACTTCACCGTCACCGGGATCGACGTGCCCTCGGTCGCGCGGACCGCGGCGGCAACGATGCGCTGGAACAGCTTGCGCTTGTACGGAATCGCCGATCCGCCGCCCTTGCGGGTCACCTTGGGGACAGGGCAGCCGAAGTTCATGTCGATGTGGTCGGCGAGGTTCTCGTCGACGATCATCTTGGCCGCGGCGTAGGTGTTGTCCGGGTCGACGGTGTACAGCTGCATCGACCGCGGGTTCTCGTCCGGGCCGAAAGCGGTCATGTGCATCGTCACCGGGTGACGCTCGACGAGCGCACGCGCGGTGACCATCTCGCAGACGTAGAGGCCCGAGACCGTACCGGTGCGCGCCAGTTCGAGTTCACGGCACAGCGTGCGGAACGCGACGTTGGTCACGCCGGCCATCGGGGCCAGCACCACCGGACTGGCGAGTTCGATCGAGCCGATGCGGAGTGATGGACGATTCCCGGGCAACAGCGAACCGGCGCCCTCGGTGTCCGAAGGCGCCGGCCGGCTGATGACTGCGGTGCTCAGGATGCCTGCTTCTCCCGCTTCTTGGCCTCGCGCGCGAGGGAGCGGTCACGCATCTCCTCGAAGCGGAGGGTGTCCTTCTCGAGCTGCGCGAGGAAGTTGCCCAGCTCTTCACGGGTCTGCTCGCCCTCGCTGGTGAAGTCGTCGCGCTCGAAGACCTTCCACTTGCGCAGCACCGGCATGATGACCTCTTCGAGGTGCTGGCGCAGGTCGTAGATGCCGTGCTTGGCCATCAGCACGCCGTTTCGGCGGAAGTTGGGCATCCCGGCGCCGGGCATCTGGAAGTTGGTGACGATGTCGGTGACCGCCCGCAGCGTCTGGTCCGGCGCGATGTCCATGCCGGCGCCGCAGATGTTGCGGTAGAAGATCATGTGCAGGTTCTCGTCGGCGGCGATGCGCTGCAGCATCTTGTCGGCGATCGGGTCGTTGCACGCCTTGCCGGTGTTGCGATGGCTCACCCGCGTCGCGAGCTCTTGGAACGTCACGTAGGCCACCGAGTGCAGCAGGCCCAGTTCGTCGGCGTGGTCCTCGAGTTCGTCGACGCGTCCGGCAGCGGCGAGCATCGGGTCGTAGCCGTTGGTCATGTGGATCATCCGGGCCTCTTCCAAAGCGACCGGATCGACGCCGCGGGTGACCACCAGGTAGTCGCGCATGACGATGCCGTGGCGGTTCTCCTCGGCGGTCCACCGTCCCACCCAGTGGCCCCACGCCGAGTCCATCGAGAAGTTGTCGGCGATCACCCGGTGGTAGGAGGGCAGGTTGTCCTCGGTGAGCAGGTTGGTGATCATCGCGGCCTTCGCGACCTCGTCGAGCTGCGACTGCTCGGGGTCGTAGTCCACGCCGCCGAGCGCCGCGAAGTTCTTGCCCTCGTCCCACGGAACGTAGTCGTGCGGGTTCCAGTCCTTGGCGATCTTCAGGTGCCGGTTGACGTTGTCCTCGGCGACCGGCGACAGCTCCTTGAGCAGTTCGAGCTGGTTCAGCTGGCGTGCCATAGTTTCCTCCGAACGGTGACGGTCGTGGTCCGCATGTCATGTCTGATGGGTTCGGCGGGCCGACTGACATGGTGATCAGTCGTTCAGGGTACGTCACCTGCTCCGGTGGACCCAAGCACCGCACTTACGCAATCGTAACCAGCGCGGCGCGTCGTTACGCGTTCATCGCGTGTCGCCGGTCACGGATGGTTGGCGTGGCCCCGTGTTCCCGCCTCATCTGCGGGTTCGCGAGGCAACTGCGTCAGCCGCGCCGGGCGAACATCTTGCCGACGGTCTGCATCCATCGGTTCGCCTCGTCGTCGAGAGTGCCCAGGTCAGCCGCCTTCTCGCACCACCGCATGGCCGCCTGTCCGAATTCCATCGGGTTGTAGACATCCTCCTCGCAGTTCCAGAGGCCGTCACCGGCATAGGTGAGGATCGTGATGTTGGTGGCCGTGATGTGGGTGCCGTCACCGGGATCCCGCATCGGGTTGTCGACTTCACAGATCACCCGGCCGGTCGGGGCGTCGACGACATGCCACAGCGACGGGAAGCCGGTCATGTGGCTGCCCGGGAAGGCGGTCATCGTCTTCCAGATCCAGGCCCGGATCTCTTCGCGGCCGGTCATCGTGCCCAAGGCGTGCTCGATGTAGCGGGCGTCGGTGGTGAACATCTCGGCGAACCGGTCCCAGTCGCGGGTGACGGCGATCTCGGCAACCGTCTTCTGGAATTCCCGGAACGCGTCATCGAGCTCGGCGTGGCTGTAGTTGCTCATCGAGGACCGAGCGTACTAGAACGTGTTCTACCGAAGCCTGTTTTCCGAGGGAACGGCTCAGTGGTGGAATCCGGTGGTGGTGTGCGGCGTCGGCATCGGGCCGTCGAGGCTGTCGAGGTATTCGACCGAGCTCCGGATGTCACGCATCAGGACGTCGGCGAGATCGCGGGACAGGCCGTTGCGCACCACGATCCGCTGGACCCACTGGTCGGCGAGGTTGTCGGGCAGCGGGTAGGCCGGCACCAGCCAGCCCTTTTCGCGTAACTGCGACGACAGGTTGTCCAATGTCCAGTTGGTGGAGCGTCCCGGAGCGAGCTGCCACGCGAAGACGGGGATGTCCGAACCGTCGCTGCGCAACTCGAAGTGCTCCATCGCCCCGATCGCCGATGACAGATAGAGCGCGACGTCCTGACAGTTCTGCTGCACCGCGCGATAACCGTCGAAACCGAGGCGGAGGAATTGGTAGTACTGCAGCAGTACCTGGGCGCCGGGCCGGGAGAAGTTGAGCGCGAAGGTCGGCATGTTGCCGCCGAGGTAGCTGACGCGGAACACCAGGCTCTCCGGCAGCAGGCTTTCCTCGCGCCACACCACCCAGCCGATGCCGGGGTAGACCAGCCCGTACTTGTGGCCGGACATGTTGATCGAGGCGACCCGCTCGAGCCGGAAGTCCCACACCAGGTCGGGTTGGAGGAAGGGGGCCACCGCTCCGCCCGATGCGGCGTCGACATGGATCGGGATGTCGAGACCGGTCGACGCCTGGATCTCGTCGAGCGCGGCCGCGATCTTGTCGACCGGTTCGTAGGCGCCGGTGTAGGTCACGCCCATGATCGGCACGACGCCGATCGTGTTCTCGTCGACGTACGAGGCGAGGTCGTGCCCGTCGAGCAGGGGATGTTCCTCGGTGATCGGTACGTAGCGGGCCTCGATGTCGAAGTAGTTGCAGAACTTCTCCCAGCACACCTGCACCGCCGACGACATGATCAGGTTGGGTGTGCCGACGGGTTTGCCCTCGGCCTTGCGGCGTTCGACCCATCGGCGTTTGAGCGCCAACCCGCCGAGCATCGCCGCCTCCGACGAACCGATCGTCGACGTCCCGACCGCACGGGTCGGGTCGGGCGCGTTCCACAGATCGGCGAGCATTGTCCAGCAACGTGTCTCGATCGCCGCGGTCTGCGGGTACTCGTCCTTGTCGATCATGTTCTTGTCCGCCGACTCGACGTAGAGCCGGTTGGCGTGGTCGTCCATCCAGGTGCCGACGAACGTGGCGAGGTTCTGGCGCGCGTTGCCGTCGAGCATCGCCTCGTCGTGGACGATCTGATAGGCGGTCTCGGGCAGGGATGACGTCGCCGGGAGCGAGAAGCGCGGGAACTCGGTGGCCTCACCGGGTCGCGTGAACAACGGGTTCGCATTCACCGGCAGATCGGCGACATCTTTACGGTCGACATCGAGATGATGATCCATACGCCAAAACCTAGGGCGAACACGGCATCGACCGGTCATACTTCCCGCATGATTGGGCCGGATGATCGACGCTGTGGGTAGTCGGACAAACGGCCATGGGTCACCGTGCGGTGAGGGGTGACGAGCGAGTGAGGTGGTGGCAATGCAGCGTCTGAGCGGCCTCGACGCGTCGTTTCTGTATCTGGAGACCCGATCCCAGATGATGCACATCATCGGTCTCATCGAGATCGATCCGTCGACCGTGCCGGGCGGCTACAGCTTCGTCAAACTCCGTGACGAACTGCAGCGGCGGATCGCGGCGATGCCCAATTTTCGTCGCAAACTGGACAATTCGATGCTCAACATCGATCACCCGGTCTGGATCGAGGACGATGACTTCGACATCGAGCGCCACGTGCATCGCGTCGCGGTCCCGGCGCCCGGCGGTGAGGCCGAGCTCGCCGACCTGTGTGGACACCTGGCCGGGCAGACGCTCGATCGCGGTAAGCCGTTGTGGGAGTTGTGGATCATCGAGGGACTCGCGGATGGCAAGGTCGCGGCGATGCTGCGTACGCACCATGCCAGCGTCGACGGGGTCACCGGCGCCGAGATGCTGGCGCAGATGTGCACGTTGAGCCCCGAGGCGCCCGAACTGGATCCGGACAAGGTTCAGGAAACGGCAGGGCGGACGTCCCGGACGACGATGGCGCTCACCGGCGCGATGAACTACTTCGTCCAACGACCCATCGCGATGGCCAGACTGATTCCCGGCACCGTCGAAGTACCGATCAACTGGTTCCGGCGCAGCCGCACCAAATCGGCGATGCCGGCCCCGTTCCAGGCGCCGCGCACCAGGTTCAATGCGCCGATCACGCCGCACCGCGCCCTCGCGATGGCGCAGCTGTCGCTCGACGACGTCAAGCTGGTCAAGAACCGGTTCGACGTGAAGATCAACGACGTGGTTCTCGCCATCACCGCCGGAGCGCTGCGTGACTATCTCCAGGGTCACGACGAACTACCGGACCAGCCGCTGGTGGCGATGGTCCCGGTGTCGGTGCACGGCGCCGACGAGAGCTCGCTGGTGACCGGCGGTACCAACAAGGTGACCGGCATGTTCGCGAAGCTCGCCTCCGACCTCGACGATCCGGTGGACCGGCTGAAGCGGGCCGCCGAGCTGGCACGGACGTCCAAGGACCATCACGCCGACATCGACGCGAACATCCTGCGCGCCTGGGCGCAGTTCGCGCCGGGGACGACGATGGCGACGGTCATGAAGTTCTACGGCGATCGGCGGCTGGCGATGTCGCATCCGCCGGTCTTCAACGTGCTGATCTCGAACGTCGCTGGACCCGACTTCCCGCTCTACTTCCTGGGCGCGCGGGTGACCGCGGTGTATCCGCTCGGTCCGGTCTTCCACGGTCTGGGACTCAACATCACGGTGTTCTCCGCCGACGGCCACCTCAACGTCGGCATCCTGACCTGCACCGACCTCGCACCTGACGTGTGGGACATCGCGCACGCCTTCGACCACGAGCTCAAGCGCCTCCTCGAGGCCTGCGACTAGCTAGCCGAGGCCGTCGTCCGGGTGGCCCGACGGCCGATGGTGCCTACAGCGCGTCCAGCCAGACCCGAGCGCTCGCATCGCTCGGCGAGCGCCAATCCCCGCGCGGCGACAGCGATCCGCCGGAGCCGATCTTCGGGCCGTTGGGCATCGCGGAGCGCTTGAACTGATTGCCCATGAACCGCTTGAGGAAGACGCCGAGCCAGTGCCGGATCGTGTCGGTGTCGTACTGATTGCGGCGATCGTCGCCGATCAGTTCCGACCACGCACCTCGGTCACGATCTCCCCACGCCTGCGACGCCAGATACGCCACCTTGTCGGGACGGTAGCCGAAGCGGGTGACGTAATAGAGGAAGAAGTCGTGGAGTTCGTAGGGCCCCACCGTGTCCTCGGTGCTCTGTATGCGGCCGTCGTCGCCGGCGGGCACCAGTTCCGGTGAGATGACGTCGTCGAGGATCTCGGTCAGCACCTCTGTCGTCTCCGCCGAGTATGCACCGGTCGCGATCATCCACCGGATGAGGTGCTGGATCAGCGTTTTCGGAACCGACGAGTTCACGTTGTAGTGCGACATCTGGTCGCCGACACCGTAGGTACACCAGCCCAACGCGAGCTCGGACAGGTCGCCGGTACCCAGGACGATCGCCCCGTGATGGTTGGCCAGCCGGAACAGGTGTGATGTGCGCTCGCCCGCCTGGACGTTCTCGAACGTGACGTCGTAGACCTTCTCCCCGGCGGCGTAGGGGTGTCCGAGATCGGCGAGCATCTGTTCGCACGATGGCCGGATGTCGATCTCGCTACCGCTGACACCGAGCGTGTCCATCAACACGTGGGCACGGCGCAAAGTCGCGGTGCCCGTGGCGAAACCGGGCATCGTGTAGGCGAGAATGTTCTCTCGCGGCAATCCCAGCCGGTCGAACGTGTCCACCGCGACCAGCAGGGCGAGGGTGGAGTCGAGGCCTCCGGACACCCCGATGGCAATCTTGTCGATCCCGGTGGCGCGTAGTCGGGCGGCCAAACCCTGCACCTGGATGTTGCCGACCTCCCGGCAGCGGGCGTCCCGGTCGGCGGAGTCGGCCGGCACGAACGGGAAACGCGGCACCTCGCGGCGCAGGATGTCGCCGGCCGCTGTGTCAGATCCGGCCGCTGTGTCTGATCCGAGTGTTGTGTCGGGTCCGAGCGTGAACCGGATGCGGCGCAGCGGTTTCAGTTCGTCGGCGAAGTCGCCGACCTGATCGCGCAGGCTGATCATCCGCATCCGCTCCTGGCGCAGCCGGTCGAGATCGATGTCCGCGGTGATCATCGCAGCGTCCATCGCGAACAGGTCCGAACGGGCGAGAAGGGTGCCGTTCTCGCTGATCAGCGCGTCGCCGTCCCAGGCGAGATCGGTGGTGGACTCGCCGAATCCGGCCGCCACGTACACGTGGGCCGCGACGCAGCGGGCGGAATGACTGGTGCACAGAGCTTTTCGATAGCCCTCTTTGCCGACGGTCACCGGAGAGCCGGACAGGTTGACCAGCACGGTGGCGCCTGCCAGGGCCGCCCAGGTGCTCGGTGGGATGGGGACCCACCCGTCCTCGCAGATCTCGACGTGCACGCTGAATCCCTCGACATCGGTGGCCTCGAAGATCAGGTCCGCACCGAACGGAACCTGCTGTCCGAGCACGGTTGCCGTCGTCACCGGAGCGTCGCGGGCGGCGGCGAAGAACCGCTGCTCGTAGAACTCGCGGTAGTTCGGGAGGTACGACTTGGGCACGATGCCCAAAATCCCGCCGTCGTGGACCACGGCGGCGCAGTTGTAGAGTCCGTCGCCGACGCGCATCGGCAGCCCCACCGTGATGACCGGCCGCAGACCCCGGCTCGCCTCGACGATCGACGCCAGACCCGTCAGGCACGCGTCGATGACCGCATCCTGGTGGAACAGGTCGTCGATGCTGTACCCGCACAACCCGAGTTCGGGGAACACGACGAGCGCGGCCCCGTCATCGGCAGCCGCGCGCACCAGTTCGACGGTCCGTTCGGTGTTGGTCGCCGGGTCGGCGATCGAGACGATCGGCACTGCTCCGGTGACCCGTGCGAATCCGTGGTCGTAGACAGACACCCCCCGAGCGTATCCCGACGCGGCGGTCCTCGAACGTGTGCGCGGCTCGCGCCGTCGGAGGCGTTCAGTTCTCGCGGTACTCGCGCAACAGACCCTTGCTGATGATCTGCTTCTGGATCTCACTGGTGCCCTCGCCGATGAGCAGGAAGGGTGCCTCGCGCATGAGACGTTCGATCTCGTACTCGGTCGAGTAGCCGTAGCCGCCGTGGATGCGGAAACTCGCCTGTGTGACCTCGGCGCAGTACTCGCTGCACAGATACTTCGCCATGCCCGCGGTGACGTCGTTGCGGTCACCGGAATCCTTGAGACGGGCGGCGTTGACCATCATCAGATGGGCGGCCTCGACCTTGGTCGCCATCTCGGCCAGACTGAACGCCACGGCTTGATGCTCGGCGATCGGCTTGCCGAAGGTGGATCGCTGTTGCGCGTATCGAACGGCGAGTTCGAATGCGCGCTGGGCGATCCCGCAGGCGCGGGCCGACACGTTGACCCGGCCGACCTCGACGCCGTCCATCATGTGGGCGAATCCGTGGCCGGGAACACCACCCAGGATGTCGGTGGCCGGGGCGCGATGGTCGTCGAAGAACAGCTCGGTGGTGTCGATGCCCCGGTAACCCATCTTGTCGATCTTGCGGGGGATCGTGAGGCCCGGCAGCACCTCGCCGAACCCGGAGGGCTTCTCGATGAGGAACGTGGTCAGGTTCTTGTGCTTGCGCTCCTGGCCCTCCTCGGTGCGGACCAGTGCAGCGACCAGAGTGGAGCTCGCGCCGTTGGTCAGCCACATCTTCTGCCCGGTGATCGAGTAGTCGCCGTCGGCTCCGCGCTTGGCGGTGGTGGTGATCGCGGCGACGTCCGAACCGAGGTCGGGCTCCGACATCGAGAACGCGCCGCGGACCTCGCCGGTGGCCATCCGCGGCAGGAACCGCTGCTTCTGCTCGTCGGTGCCGTGCTGACGGATCATGTAGGCGACGATGAAGTGGGTGTTGATCACCCCGGACACACTCATCCAGCCGCGGGCCAGTTCCTCGACACACAGCGCGTACGTGAGGAGTGACTCGCCGAGCCCGCCGTACTCCTCGGGGATCATCAACCCGAACAACCCCATCTCGGCCATCCCGTCGACGATCTCCTGGGGGTAGGTGTCGGTGTGCTCGAGTTCCTGCGCGACCGGGATGATCTGCTTGTCGACGAACCGACGCACATTCGCCACGATCTCCGACTGGACGTCGGTCAAACCGAGTGTCTGGGCGAGACGGGCCATGCTGACCTCTTTCTGTGTGACTGCTGCGTAACCGGTGACCAGCTGCGTGATCGGTGTTCTGCTGCGACCGATCTCTGTGACCGGGCGGACTGCGCTCAGCTCAGCATGCCCTGCACCGAACGGTCGTGGAACCAGGAATCGGCTATCGGAGCCTTAGCGGCTGCCAATCCGCGCCGGGGTCGCCGGTTCGGGCACATAGGCGGTGACTATCGGTCCGTGTGTCCGAATCCTCTTGTCACCGACCCCCACGCCGGGGTGTAGTCGATCTGGGAGAAGCCACTCGACCAGAGCGTTGATCTGCCCGCCGACGAGGAGGAACAGCACATGCGTGATGCCGTCATCGTGGACGCGGTTCGAAGCCCGATCGGCCGTCGCCGCGGCGCCCTGTCCGGAATCCATCCGGCCGACCTGTCCGCCCACGTTCTCGAAGCGCTTGCCGAACGGACCGGTATCGAACCGCAGGTCGTCGACGACGTCGTCTGGGGGTGCGTCAGTCAGACGTCGGAGCAGGCAGGCAACGTGGCCCGGACCGCCGTTCTCGCCGCCGGATGGCCCGAGTCGGTACCGGGTACGACCGTGAGCCGGGCGTGCGGATCGAGCCAGCAGGCGCTGAGCATGGCGGCTGCCGCCGTGGTGTCCGGCCAGCAGGATGTGGTCGTCGCCGGCGGTGTGGAGTCGATGAGCCGGGTGCCGATGGGCAGCGCGGCGCCCAACGGGGAGAGCCAGCCCGCCACAGTGCTCGACCGCTACGGAGTCGACAGATTCAGCCAGGGAATCGGTGCCGAGATGATGGCCGAGAAATGGTCGCTGAGCCGTACCGCTCTCGACGAGTTCGCGCTGCGCTCCCACGAACTCGCCGCACAGGCCACCGATGCAGGTGCCTTCGATCGTCAACTCGCCCCGATCGCCGGTGTGCTCGAAGGGGACGAGGGAATTCGTCGCGGCGGCACGGTCGAGTCCATGGCTGCCCTCAAACCCGCCTTCCGAGAGGACGGGGTGATCCACGCCGGAAACGCGTCGCAGATCTCCGACGGCGCCGCAGCACTCCTCGTGATGGGCAGTGACACCGCAGCGAGATTCGGGCTGACGCCGATCGCACGCGTCCACACCGTCGCCGTCGCGGGCGACGACCCCGTCATCATGCTCACCGGACCGATCGCGGCCACCGCTAAGGCCCTGGAGCGGTCCGGACTGACCATCGACGACATCGGGGTGTTCGAGATCAACGAGGCGTTTGCGCCCGTCCCGTTGGCGTGGCAGATCGAGACCGGCGCCGACCCGGACCGCGTCAATCCCCTCGGCGGTGCGATCGCCGTGGGTCACCCACTCGGCGGTTCCGGGGCGATTCTCATGACCCGAATGGTGCATCACATGCGCGACAACGGAATCCGGTACGGATTGCAGTCGATGTGCGAAGCCGGTGGGATGGCCAACGCCACCGTCGTCGAACTCGTCTGAGGCGCTCAGCCGGCGTTCGGCCGGCGTTCGGCACGTTCATCGACCGGTGACCCTGCCGTCCGGTGTCGCGTACCGCGCACCGTGCCGGCCTGGTGTGGGTCGGCTGGCGGCCGTCGGGTACGTGACACCGGTTGGTGGCGTGGGTGTTTCACTCTGTGGAGTTGTCAAGGTACGGATCCGGTCCCGATCAGGTCGGGTGCGGTCTTGCTGATCGAGTAGCCGCCGAGCCGCTGGGCGAGGTGGCGTATCGAGATCTGTGGGGCGGATACTGCGGGGACAGGGTCAGGCGGCGGCGGGTAGGTTGTCGAGGTTCAACGTTCGTCGGTTGTGGGCGGGCAAGGTTCGGCGCTGTGGGTCGACGGTGACTGGTGGGATGAGCCAGGGGTGGTGGTCGGCGCCGATGATGACGTCCCAGCCGTTGTGGTGGACGTCGGCGTGACAGGCTGGACATAGTAAACACCCGTTCTGCAAGGATGTTTCGCCTCCGTCGGCCCAGTGGATGATGTGGTGGGCGTGGGCTCGGGTGGCGGGGGCGCCGCATTTGATGCAGCCCTGATCGCGTACGTGTAGGGCGCGGCGCAGGTGGGCGGGGAACAGGCGGTGTTCGCGGCCGACGTCGAGGGGGACGCGTTCGCCGTCGACGATCATGGTGGTGATGCTGCTGTCACACGAGAGGCGGCGCAGGGTGGCGTCGGTGATCGATCCCATGAACTCCAGGCTGGACTGGTCGGGTGTGTCGGCGGGAACGGTGAGCAGGACTTGGGTTTTGGGTGCTGACATGGCGCCGGCGGTGTCGATGCGGGCGGCGATGTCGAGCAGGGTGTCCAGGGCGTCGGCGTGGCGCCGCGCGGTGGTGCGGAGGTCGGTGCGGCCGTCGGGTTCGGGTCGTGGCTTGCCGAGTGCTTCGAGGGCGGCGGTGAGTTTCTCGCCGACTTCGACGTCGAGGTCGGCGGTGACGTGCAGGCGGCCGTCGTCGTCGATGTGGGTGGCGAGTTCGTTGAGTTCGCGGTCTTCGGCGGCGGGCAGGCCGTCGGTGTCGTCGGCGAGTTGGTTGCCCAGGGTGCGGGCACGTTTGTCGATGTCGGCGGGGGTGGCGCCGGAGAAGAACTGTCCCAGAAGATCAGTCACGTGATTTAGACGCAGCGCGTCGTCGATCGGTTCCGCTGATCTGCGGTCGATGTGGTGGATACCGCGCACGATCGCATCGACATGCTCACCGGGGATGGCGCCGTCGGCGGCGTGGGCATCCAGCGTCGGCAACGCCTCCAACGATCCGGCGATCCGCAGCAGCCGTTGGGCGACCGATGGTGCGAAGCCCATCACGATGAGCAGTTCGCGGGTGCTGCGGCCGTGGTCGCGGGCAACGCCCAGCTGTTCCAGCATGCCGGCGAGGCGTGCGGCGTGATGGTCGACGAGGTTGCGGACGATGAGCATGAGCTGCATCGCCTCGAACGCGTCATGACCCGACAGGTCATCAACACATAGGTCGCGTAGTAGATCGCTGATGGTGGTGAGATCCCCCGAAGTTCTCATACCTCCAGAGTACACGAACAGATGTTCGATTCAAGGTGAATTGTGAAGTGGTGCAAACACATCCAGCCCCTTCAGTGAACAGCGGTAGACCGTGGTGGACCGCAGTGAACAGAAGTCACACGAGCAACAGGGCGCTGTGTCCGGCACTCACCGCGACCGCTGGGCCCGCTTCACCAGGTTCCCGCCGACTATGAGCCGCTGGATCTCGCTCGTGCCCTCGTACAGACGGAGCAGCCGGACGTCGCGATAAATCCTCTCGACAGGTACCTCGCGCATGTAACCGCTGCCGCCGTGGATCTGCACGGCGAGGTCGGCGACCTCGCCTGCCATCTCGGTGCAGAACAGTTTCGCGGCAGACGGCGCGATCCGTCGATCGGTGTTCTCCACCCATGCACGGGCGGCATCCCGGACCATGGCCCGACCCGCCATCACGCCGGTCTGCTGGTCGGCCAGCATGGCCTGCACCAGCTGGAACTCGCCGATTGCCCGACCCCCTTGAGTCGCTGTCGCGGCCCAGGAAACCGATTCGTCGAGGGCACGTTGGGCCGTACCGACCGCCAGTGCGGCGATGTGCACGCGCCCGCGCGCCAGCGAGGTCATCGCGGCGCGGTAGCCGACATCCTCGCTGCCACCGACGACGGCTTCGGCAGGCACGCGGACCTCATCGAAGTACACGTCCGACGTCCAGGCACCCTCTTGTCCCATTTTGCGGTCCTTGGCGCCGACGGTCACCCCGGGGGCGTCGGCCGGCACCAGGAACACGGCGATCCCCGTGCCCTGCTCGTCCTTCGGTCGGGTCCGCGCGAAGACGACGAACAGGTCGGCAAGCGGGGCATTGGTGATGAACCGTTTCTCGCCGCTGATCACCCAGTCGGAGCCATCGCGCACGGCTTTGGTGCGCAGACCTGCCGGATCCGACCCGGCACCAGGCTCGGTGAGCGCGAACGACGCCACGACCTCTCCCGACGCGATCCGCGACAGCCACGCGGACTTCTGTTCATCGGTGCCGAATCCGACGAGGACCTGGCCGGCGATGCCGTTGTTGGTGCCGAACATGGAGCGCAACGCCAGTGACGTGTACCCGAGTTCCATCGCGAGCTCGACGTCCTGGGTGAGGTCGAGACCCAGGCCGCCCCACTCCTGGGGGATCGCGTAGCCGAAGAGTCCCATCTCCTTCGCGGTTGCGCGGATGTCATCGGGGATGGCGTCGGCCTCGAGGATCTCCTGCTCGCGTGGCACGACCCTCTCGCGGATGAATTCGCGTGTCGCGGCGAGGATGTCGGCGAAGTCGTCAGCGCTGACCTGAGGAGTTGCGGTGGTTGTGTTCATGACACTGGTCATCATCCCACTGTGGCCGTCGGGGCGGGGCCGGTCCACTACGAACTCCCTACCGATCCCTTAGCCGCTTCGAATGGAACATCGGGCCGGATCGGGAAGTAATGCCGGTAGATTCCGACCCATGAGTTCATCTGCACCTCGAGCACTGCTCGATGGACGGACCGCGGTCGTCACCGGGGCCGCACAGGGTATCGGTTTCGAGATCGCACGGGCGTTCGTCGACGCCGGAGGCCGGGTTGTGATCGGCGACGTCAACCTCGATGCCGCGTCCGCCGCAGCCGAAGAACTCGGCGGCGCCCAGGTGGCGCGCGCCGTGCGGTGCGACGTCGTCGACGCGGCGCAGGTCGACTCGATGCTCGCCGACGCCGTCGAGGCGTTCGGCTCCCTGGACGTGATGGTCAACAACGCCGGAATCACGCGCGACGCGACGATGCGCACGATGTCGGAAGAGGACTTCGACCTGGTGATCTCGGTCCACCTCAAGGGCACGTGGAACGGCACACGCAAGGCTGCCGCGATCATGCGCGAGGCGAAACACGGTGCGATCGTGAATATTTCGTCGCTGTCGGGCAAGGTCGGCATGGTCGGCCAGACGAACTACTCGGCCGCCAAGGCCGGCATCGTCGGCATGACGAAGGCGGCCGCCAAGGAGATGGCGCACCATGGCGTGCGTGTCAATGCGATCGCGCCGGGCCTCATCCGCTCCGCCATGACCGAGGCGATGCCGCAGAAGGCATGGGACCAGAAGATGGCGGAGATCCCCATGCAGCGAGCCGGTGAGGTCGGCGAGGTGGCGTCGGTCGCGCTGTTCCTGGCGTCGGACATGTCGTCGTACATGACCGGAACCGTCCTCGACGTCACCGGCGGGCGATTCATGTGATCATCGGTCGCCGCAGTCCCCGAACCTGACTCATACCGAAAGGTCTGCCATGAGAGACATCGTCGTCTGTGAACCCGTCCGCACGCCGATCGGCCGGTACGGCGGCATGTTCAAGGACGTGACCGCTGTCGACCTGGGGGTGACGGCGTTGCGCGGACTGCTCGACCGGACCGGACTCGCGCCTGACGTCGTCGATGATGTGATCCTCGGCCACTGCAACGGCAACAGTGAGGCGCCGGCGATCGGGCGGGTGGTCGCCCTCGACGCCGGGCTGCCGATCACCGTGGGCGGTATGCACATCGACCGGCGATGCGGCTCCGGGCTGCAGGCGGTGATCCAGGCCGGATTCCAGGTTGCCAACGGCGACAACGACATCGTGGTCGCGGGTGGCACCGAGTCGATGAGCAACGCGTCGTTCTACTCGGTGGACATGCGGTGGGGCGGCGCGCGGACGGGTATCGCCATGCACGACAGCCTCGTACGATCCCGGTCGACGGCCGGGGGTCGACACCATCCCGTCCCCGGAGGGATGATCGAGACCGCCGAGAACCTGCGCAAGGAGTACGAGATCGGCCGCGACGAGCAAGACGAACTCGCCGTCGAATCACACCTGCGCGCCGTCCGGGCGCAGAAGGACGGTCTGCTCGCGGAGGAGATCGTCCCGGTCGGCGTCCGCACGAAAGCGGGCGAGCAGATCATCGACACCGACGAGCATCCGCGTCCCGACGTGTCCGTGGAAGCGTTGACCAAACTCACGCCGATCATGGTCAAGCAGGACCCGGAGGCCACCGTGACGGCCGGCAATGCCAGTGGCCAGAACGATGCGGCGGCGATGTGCATCGTCACGACCCCGGAGGTGGCGGCCCAGCACGGCCTGCGACCGCTGGTGCGGTTGGTGTCGTCGGCCGTCGCGGGCGTGCCGCCGCGCATCATGGGTATCGGGCCGGTACCCGCTACCGAGAAGGCGCTCGCCAAGGCCGGGTTGTCGTTGGCCGACATCGACGTCATCGAACTCAACGAGGCGTTCGCGGCGCAGGCGCTTGCCGTCACCCGCGAGTGGGGATTCGGTCGATTCGGTTCCGGCGGAGACTTCGACCGCACCAACGTCCACGGCTCAGGGATCTCGCTGGGGCATCCCGTGGGGGCCACCGGCGTTCGGATGCTCGCGTCTCTGACGCGCGAGATGCAGCGCCGGGAGGCGCGCTATGGTCTCGAGACGATGTGCATCGGAGGTGGCCAGGGGCTGGCGGCGGTGTTCGAGCGGGTGGTGTAGGCGGGGGCGCGTTGTGGGAGGTGTTGTCGGGCAGGGGATCTCGATACGGCTCCTCGCCTAGTGTTGCGCGTCCTAAGTTCGTTTACGTTTTGCGTGGGTGAGGATTTCATCCGCGGGTTTGGTCCACACGAATGGGTGACAGCGGTCGTTCCAGCCGTCGATGAATGAACGTATTGCGGCGACGAGGTCACTGACCGAATCGAACGAGCCACGCCGAATGGCTTGGCGGGTGATTATTCCGAAGAACACCTCGACCAGATTGAGCCAGGAGCCCGATGTGGGAGTGAAATGCAAGGTCACTCTCGGGTTTCGAGCCAGCCACGCGTTGATGTCCGCGTGCTTGTGGGTGTGGTAGTTGTCGCAGATGATGTGCAGCTTGCGACGCGGATAGGCCTTCGCGACCATCTTCATGAAATCGAGAAACTCCGCCTTGCCGTGCCGCTCGTAGCAGTGGTCAACCACCACTCCCGTGGCCACCTCCAGTGCCGCGAACAACGTGGTCGTACCGTTGCGCTTGTAGTCGTGCGTTGCCTTTTCAGGTAGCCCGGGCCGCATCGGCAAGATCGGCTGAGTGCGGTTGAGTGCCTGGATCTGACTCTTCTCGTCCACGCACAACACCACCGCATTCGTCGGCGGGCTCAGATAGAGCCCAACCACATCGCGAACCTTGGCCTCCAGCTCGGGATCAGTGGAGAACTTGAACGTCTCCTGCCGCCACGGCTTGATCCCGTAGCGCCGCCACACCCGGGCCACCGTCGCGTCGCCGACGCCCAGATGCACCGCGAGTAGGCGCGTAGACCAGTGTGTCACCGACAACCGCGGCGGAGGAGGATCCAGTGTCACAGAAAGGATTGCAGCGTCATCGATCGTCTTGGGCCGACCGCTACGCGGCTCGTCATAGAGCCCGTCAACTCCTTGCTCGAGGAACCGATCACGCCACTTGATCACGGTCGGCCTCGATACCGCCAATCGCCTGGCCGTAGCCGAAGTCCCGGCACCCGAAGCTACCGAGAGCACAATGCGTGCACGCTCAACCAGACCCGCACGCACCGTCGACGAACGGGTCCAGGACTCCAGAACCGCACGCGACTCATCATCGAGAACCACGACCGAAGTGGGCATGCGTAGATTCTCCCACCTCCGAGCATGTAAACGAATTAACGACGCGCGACACTAGCGGCTCGTCGCCTACTCGATCAGCGGGAAGCGGGGGCTCGGTGCCTGGTCAGGTCCAGCACCGACGGCCTCCCGGATCAGCTCGACGAACGCCTGACCGACCGGTGAGAGGGTCGCCGGGTCGAAGGCGATGGCGAATGGGCGGACGAAGCGCGGGTCCACGGTACGTATGACGGCACGGTCGGCGACGGACTCGGCCATCGACTTCTCCAGCAGGCTGCCGCCGATGCCCGCCAGCACCATCGGAAGTCGTTGCTCGCGCAGCTCGGACAGGACTGCCAGGGGCGGCCGCGCACCGGCGACGCGGATCGCCTCCTCGATCTCGTCGGCGACCGACTGTCCCCGCGGCACGAAGACCATCGGCACCGGCGGCAACTGCTCCAAGGGAATGGGTCCGTCCGGAACGTCGGAGCCGGGCGGATAGACGAGCAGGTACTCCTGCTCGCCGATGACGATCACTTCCAGGTCGTCCCCGGCGATCGGCAGATGCGCCACCGCGAACTCGCAGTGGCCGTCCTCGAGCACCGTTGCCGCCAGCGTCTCGTCCCTCAGCTCACCGAAACGAACGGCGACACTCGGATATCGATGCCGGAACTGCACGAGGAGGTCGATGAGTGGCCCTTGCGCGACCGCGGGCACGGCGACGATGTCCAGTCGTCCCGTCAGCTCGTCACCGGCGACCGTGAGCAGGTCATCGACGGCGGTGACGTCTCGCACGATCTGGCGGGCCGGTCCCACCATCGTCCGCCCGGCGGCACTGAGTACCATCCCGCGGCCGATGCGGTGGAAGAGTTGGACTCCGAGCTCGCGCTCGAGCGCCCGAAGCGCCTGGGAGACAGTGGGTTGCGCGACACCGAGCGCGGCCGCGGCACCTCCGATGCCTTCGTTCTCGACGACCGCGAGGAAGTATTCGACCTGACGTAACTCCATGGCCTACCGCTCGTCGAACCCGGTCGCGTGGGATGGGGCGGTCCTTGCGCCGCCGACGGTGTCGCGGGCGACGGCGATGAAGGCCATGCCGGCGGGCGATGGTCGCCCGGACCGCATCACGAGTGAGTAGTCGCGGGTCGGCGGTGGGTCGATGCGAAACCGACGGGTGGACGGCATCTGTTGTCGCGCTACGATTTCGGGCGCAAGGGTGGCGCCGGTGCCGCGCGACACCAGGTCCCACGTGGCGGTGGGGTGAGCGCAGTCGACGACGACGTTGCGGCCCTCGTCGTCGATCAGGTCGGCGAGCATCGCGGAGGTGGCCGGGTCGCTCATGTCGATCACGAGCGGGATCGCGCGGACGTCCGCGCGCGGGATCGGATTCGGCAACTCGCCGGTCAGTCCCGGCGGCACGGCCAGGACCAACTCCTGTGTCCCGAGGGGGAGCGCAGTGAACGTCGCGCGGTCGGCCGCGGTGTCCATCAATCCGATCTCGGCGTCGCCACTCCGCAAAGCCGCCAGCACGCCGGTCGGCCCGTCGGCCGCGAGTACCCGGGCGGTCACGCGCGGGAATCGATCGTGGAACGCCTGGACCATCTTCACCATGGGGTCGATGCCGAACGCCCTGTGTGTCACGAGATCTACACGGCCCGAACGTAGTTCACGTACCGCCTCGACTTTCGACTTCGCGCGGTCGACATCGACGAGAATCCGCCGCGCCGCGCCGTCGAGCCTGCGTCCGGCCTCGGTCAGTTCGAGTCTGCGGCCCGACCGGTCGAACAGGGTGACGCCGAGGCGTCGCTCCAGCGTCCGGATGGCCTGGGACAGCGAGGGTTGCGAGATGTACAGCGACTGGGCCGCCTTCGTGATCCCGCCGTGGTCGACGACCGCGACGAAATAGGTGACGAGGTGCAGGTCCACGGACTCATCGTAGGAGAGCGGAGGCCCCGATCACCGTCCGGTCCACCGGGGCGCCCGCTTCTCGGCGAACGCGAGGGCGCCCTCCTGCGCATCCTGTGAGGCGAACACCGGGCCGAGATGGTCCCACTGCTTCGCGAAGAGATCGCCGTCGGTGTAGCCGATCGACATCGACATGACCTGCTTGGTGGCCTTCACCGCCAACGGGCCGTTGGACGCTATCGTCGCGGCGAGTTCGCGGGCGCCGGCAAGTGCGTCGCCGGGCTCGGTCAGCCGGTTCACCAGGCCGAACTCGTGTGCCCGCGTAGCGCTGAGCGGATCGCCGGTGAGCGCCAACTCCATCGCGAGCTGATACGGCAGCGTCTTCGCCAACCGGAGCAGCCCACCACCCGCAGCGGCGAGACCGCGCTTTACCTCCGGGATGCCGAACTTCGCGTCCCCGGCGGCGACGATGAGGTCGGCAGTGAGCGCGAGTTCGCATCCACCGGCCAGCGCCCAACCCTCGACGGCGGCGATCAGCGGCTTGGTGGGCGGCGCCTCGGTCAACCCGGCGAAGCCGCGACCCGGCAACGACGGCCGCTCACCGCGAGTGAAAGCCTTGAGATCCATCCCGGCGCAGAATGTCCCACCCGCACCGGTCAGAATCGCGACGGTCAGGTCATCGCGGGCCTCGAGCTCGTCGATGGCTGCTGCGACCCCCTCCGCGACCTCCAGGTTCACCGCGTTCTTCGCCTCGGGTCGATTGATCGTGATGACGGCGACGCCGTCGGCGAACTCGGTGGTCACTGCACTCATCGTCAGCTCCTGTCGCAGGTGGTCGGGATGGGCATCGAACTCGCCTCCGGTGTCGGCGTCGGCGCGGAGACACTCCAGCGGACCGGTGTGCCCCGGCTGGGCGTGAGGACGCCGCGTTGATCGAGCACGACGAGATGCGCATGCGTCTCGCGCATCGCCATCCGGGCCAGATCCTCGGACAACTGCTCGAACGGCCGCGACCACGTGACCGACCGGGTGATTTCCCACGCGGTGCTCTGCGGGTTCTCGGCGACGGCGGTGGCGATCTCGCCGAGTCGCTCTTCGTGGTGGTCGAGGAGGTTGCTGACCCGGTCGGCGAGGCCGCGGAAACGGTACTCGTGCGAGGGCAGCGCCTCGAGGTCGGGAAGCCGCTCGGTGTGCGCCAACGACACGAGGTACTCCGCGAGCGGGTTCTGTGACTGGAATGCGTTGGTCGACACGTTCGGACTGATCCGGGGCAGCAGGTGATCGCCGGTGAAGATGACGCCGGCGTCCTCGTCGACGAAGCACAGATGCCCCGCTGTGTGGCCCGGTGTCCAGAGGGCGCGGACATTCCAGCCCGGCAGGTCGAGGGCCTGATCGTGGTCGAGTTCGACGTCCATGGTGCGGCCGGAGGGGAGCCGCGCGATGTGCCGGAACCCGTTGTCGATCACGTCGGGCGCACCGAGCGCCTCGAGCTCGATCCTCGACTCCTCGATCTGCCGTTCGATCTCGGCGTCATCGACGTGGCGCAGGTGGCGGGCGTCGTTGCGGTGCATCACGAGCACCGGATCGACGTGCTCGAGCAACCGGGGGACGAGACCGAAATGATCGGGATGCAGGTGGGTGATCGAGACGTGCCGGACATCGGTGATGTCGTGTCCGGTCGCGCGGATGCCGTCGACCAGCGCCTGCCAGGATTTTTCCGACGGCCAGCCGGTGTCGATGAGGGCGATCCCGTCGGGCAGCGCGAGCACGTAGATCAGCACATACCGCAGCGGATTGGCGCCCATCGGTACGGGCACCGACCAGAGGCCCGGCCTGACCTCTTCGACCGGCGGCAGCACCTTGTCGGCCCAGGCCTCGCGTTGACGATGTCCGGTGACCTCGATCGTCGTCATCTCACCTCCAGCGGCGTCGCCCGCACCAGCAAGAAAGTTGCGGGGATCAACTTCCATACGATCATGCGACGGTGATCACGTTCAATGTGGGTCCGACTCTCACTCGATGAGGGACTCCCTATGCCCGTCCCGGCCGGTCATCTGTTGACGACCCGGTTTGCCGCGGGTGATCGTTACCCGGTGATCGACGATTCTGCAGGTCCACCTCTCGCTGGTATCACCGTTGTCGCTCTCGAGCAGGCCGTGGCGGCCCCACTGGCCACTCGCCACCTCGCCGATCTCGGCGCACGGGTCATCAAGATCGAGCGGGTGGGCGAAGGCGATTTCGCCCGCAGCTACGACGACGCGGTCCACGGGCTCGCCTCACACTTCGTCTGGCTCAACCGCGGCAAGGAATCCGTCGAGCTCGACCTCAAGTCGCCGGCCGGCCGTGACGCGCTGCGGCGACTGATCGGGCGCTCCGACGTGTTCCTGCAGAATCTCGCGCCGGGGGCGGCCGACCGACTGGGATTCGGCGCCGACGACCTGCGCACCGACAACCCCGGCCTCATCGTGGTCGACATGTCCGGATACGGGGATGCCGGCCCGTACCGGGACCGGAAGGCCTACGACATGCTCGTGCAGGCGGAGGCCGGCTTGATCTCGGTGACCGGTAACGCCGACGACGCGGTCAAGACCGGCATTCCCACGTCCGACATCGCGGCCGGCATGTACGCGCTGACAGCGGTGCTCAGTGCGCTCGTGCGCCGCGGCGTCACCGGCGTGGGCGCCTCGGTCGCGGTGTCGATGTTCGATGCCACCGTGGAATGGATGGGCCATCCGCTCTACATGCGGCTCTACGGCGACCGACAGACTCCGCGTTCCGGGGTCGGCCACGCGGCGATCGTGCCCTACGACCGCTATCCGACATCGGACGGCGAATTGCTCATCGGTGTCCAGAACGATCGTGGCTGGCGTGTGCTGATCTCGGATGTGTTGGGCCGTCCGGAATTCGCCGAGGACGTGCGTTACGCCACCAACATCGAGCGGGTTCGGCGGCGCAGCGAGGTCGATGCACTCGTCGCCACCGAGACCAAACGGTTCACCACCGTCGAACTGGACCAGATGCTCGCTGCCGCCGGGATACCGGCCGCGGAGATCCGCGAACTCGACGGCGTGGTCGCGCATCCGCAACTCGCCGAACGGGATCGTTGGCGTGAGGTCGGCACCGAGGTGGGCCCGGTTCGGGCATTGCTGCCGCCGATGACCTTCGCCGACATCGAACTCCCGATGGGGGATGTGCCCGCGTTGGGCCAACACACCGAGGCGGTCCTCGCCGAACTCGACGAGAGCAGGTGACCTGACCGCACTCGTGCATGCAGGGCTGAAGGCGGTGTCTGGGTGCCCAGTCGACGGGATGTTGCGCCCAGTCGACGGGAAGTGGCACCCAGTCGACGGGATGTTGCGCCCAGTCGACGGGATGTGGCGCCCAGTCGACGGGAAGTGGCGCCCAGTCGACGGGAAGTGGCGCCCAGTCGACGGGAAGTGGCACCCAGTCGACGGGATGGGTTTGTGCGCTACTCGCCCGGTGTGTCGGCGCCGAGTGACGGCGCCGGGCCGGTCGTATAGTGCGCGCCGTCGAACGCGGCGGGAAAGGCGGCGGCGAGGTAGCGGCCGATGCCGGGCTGGTCGAGCTCGGTGAACATCGGATTGTCGGCGAGGACGCCCTCGGACACGACGTCGTCGAAGGTCCGATACCGCTGTGAGAGGACCGACGCCGTCTCGAGTGCCGCGGTGACGTCGGCGGTGGAGTGGCGGGCGAACCACGGTTCGAAGAGGCCGTTCAGCACCGCGCGATGGGTGAACCGGTCGGCCTCGCGACGGAAGTCGGCACCGAGGGCCTTCTCCACGGCGTCGATGGCGTCGCGCACACCGGTGAGGTCGACGAGATCACGGAAGTGGCGGGGTGTGAGGGCGACGACCATGAACCGTCCCCCGTCGGCAGTGGTGAAATCCGTTCCGTACGTGCCGTATACGTCGTTGCCCGTCCCAGTCCTGCTGTGCTCGTTCACCTGCGGCTCGGTGAGATAGCCGAGGGTGCCGGCCACCGACAGTGCGGTGTCTTCGAGGGGCAGGGTGATGTGCGCGCCGACGCCGCTCTGTTCGCGTCGTCGGACCGCAGCGGAGATGCACAGTGCCGCATACAGTCCGCACGCCAGATCCCAGGCCGGAAGTACGTGGTTCACCGGATCCGCGTGCTCGACCGGACCGGTGATCTGCGGAAAGCCGAGACCGGCGTTGACCGTGTAGTCGACGCCCGGTGTGCCGTCGGTGCGACCGAGGATCTCCAGGGTGATCACATCCGGACGGATGCGCGACAACACCGTGTGGCTCATCCACGACCGGCCGGCCTGGTTGGTCAGCAGGATTCCGCCGCCGGGACCGGACTCGGTGACCAGTCGTTGCACCAGCTCCTGGCCGGCCTCGCTGCGCAGATCGGCCTCCACCGAGCGTTTGCCCCTGTTGAGCCCGGTCCAGTAGATCGACTCGCCGTCGGCGGTCAGGGGCCAGCGATTCACGTCCGCTGCGCCCCCGATCGGGTCGACCCGGACCACCTCGGCACCCAACTGCGACAAGGTGAGCCCGGCGAACGGTGATGCGATGAAACTGGAGACTTCGACGACGCGGAGGCCGGCGAGCGGTTTGTCGGCTGGGGTCATGGTCGCTCCTTCGGGTTCAGGCCATGAGTGCGCGAAAGCGCCAGTCGAGGACGGGCCGTGTGGCACCGTCGGACTCGTGGGCCACGACCGTCGACCGAAGATCGACGACGCCGCCGCGGTCGAGTGGGGTCGCACGTTCGACGTGGAGAGCACTGGTGAGTGTGTCGCCCTCGTGGACCGGGCCGGTGTGATCGCACGACTCCCAGCCCAGCACCGTGACCAGATTCGGCAGAGCGCGGGTCGCCTGGGCGAGCGCCAACCCGATCGTGTGGCCGCCGTACACCAGGCGGCCGTTCTGTCCGACCCGGGCGTCGTGATGGGTGGCGGCGATGTTGAGGGTGAGTCGGGCGAGTTCCGGTGCGCTCGACACCACATCTGCGCTGGAATCGAACGTCCCGCCGGCCAAGTCCGTTGAGAAGTGTTGTCCCGCAACCTTCTCTCTGAACACCTCCAGATCCCAGTCGGGCAGCGTCGGTTCGGTGGTCTCAGCGGTGCCGATCGTGGACAGATCGTCGGCGGGCGGTGTGCGGTCCGGGTTCGCCGAGGGACTCAACGGCAGCATCGCGCATCGGTAGAAGTCCAGCACGACTCGGTCGTGCTGGTCGGTGGTGACGATGTGCAGCGCAGCGAGCCCAGTCGGGGCGCGGCCCGGCTTGGGGGTGTTCTCGCGCAACCCGACGACCTCGGTGGTGGTGGTCAGGGTGTCGCCGATGTGCGGGCTGTGCAGGAAGCGGAGCCCGCGATAGAAGAGATTGGCCTTCACGTGATGGGTCGCCAGAGTGGACTGGCCTATGGCCAGGTCGCACACCAGTCCGGGATGCGCAACAGCCTCGGAGCCTCCGGTCACGCGTCGTGCCAGTTCGGCGTCGAGGGACAGGCGCATCCGATCGCCCAGGATCGCCTGATGGGCCGCGGCCATCCCGGACGTCAGCGTCACCGACGGGGCGTCGGAGAAACGCTGTCCGACGGTGAGTTCGTCGAAGTACGGACCGCCGACGGAGATGGCGGCGCTCACGAGAGACCCGCCTTCGCCAGGACGCGTCGTGCGGAGACGGCCATCGCCTCGTCGAGCATCCGGCCGTCGAGCTTCGCCGCACCGTCACCGCGCGCGGCTGCGTCGGAAAGTGCCGCGATGACCCGTCGCGCGTCCGCAACGTCATCGGCCTCCGGCGTGAAGATCGCGCGCGCCGAGTCGATCTGGGTAGGATGGATCACCCAGGTGCCGTCGAAGCCCAGGTCCCGCACCCAGGTCTTGGCTTCGCGAAATCCGTCGTCGTCGGCGATGGTGAGATGCGGCCCGTCCACCACCGCAACACCGGCAGCACGGCCGGCGATCAGTACGCGGTCCTGGATCGGATGCCAGCCAGATCGCGGCATCGACGCCGAGCGACCCAATGTCGCAGCCAGATCCGCATAACCGATCACGACCGTGACCAGGCGGTCGGTGGCGGCACAGATGTCCGCGATGTCGCGGATCCCGGTCGGTGTCTCCACCAGGATCTGCAGTCCGATGGACGAGCCGCGCAACGCCCCGTCCGCTTCGATCAGCTGGTCTGGTGACTCGGCCTTGGGGAGCACCACCGTGCACAGCTGTGGTCCCATCGCGGCGCAGGCGGCGATGTCGTCGCCGAACCATTCGGTGTCGCCGGCGTTCACCCGGATGGACACCGGCCGCTGCGAACCGAATTCGGCCACCAGGTCGGCCGCGGCCGCACGCGCAGAGCTCTTCTGGTCCGGGGTTACGGCGTCCTCGAGGTCGAGTACGACCTCGTCGGCGGCCGAGGAAAGCGCTTTACGGGCCTTCCGGTCGTCGGAGGCGGGAGCGACGAGCACCGCGCGTCGTCTGTCTGCCCTCATCGTCTGTCTGCTCTCATGGTCTGTCCGTTCTCGGGTTTCGATGCCGTGGGCCGCGGCGGTAGGCCGGCCAGAGTCCAGCCAAAATGTGCGGCCAAATATTGCGCACCTAGACACTTACCAGACGCTGTGCGAAGTGGGAAGCCCTGTATGAGTGCTTGACAAGCTCGGCCACTGACGCGAGTATGGCCGTACAAATCGAGGCGGGACTGGCGCGGCCGTGGCTTCCGAGCCGACACGATGAGGTGATCATGACCAATCTGAATGTCGAGGAATCGTTCCTGGTCGAGACGGTACGAGCGTTCATCGACCGCGACGTCAAGCCGACGGTGCAGGAGGTGGAACATGCCAACTCCTACCCGGAGAAGTGGATCGAGCAGATGAAGCAGATCGGCATCTACGGTCTCGCGGTGCCCGAGGAGTACGGCGGCTCACCGGTGTCGATGCCGTGTTATGCGCAGGTCACCCAGGAGTTGGCGCGCGGCTGGATGAGCTTGGCCGGTGCGATGGGCGGACACACGGTGGTCGCCAAGCTGCTGACACTGTTCGGAACCGAGGATCAGAAGCAGAGGTATCTGCCGCGCATGGCGACCGGCGAGATGCGGGCGACGATGGCGCTGACCGAACCCGGAGGTGGGTCGGACCTCCAGAACATGGCCACTGTCGCCAAGGTCGACGGCGACGACCTGGTGATCTCCGGCGCCAAGACGTGGATCTCCAATGCCCGTCGCTCGGGCCTGATCGCACTGCTGTGCAAGACCGATCCATCAGCCGAGCCACGCCATCGCGGGATCTCGATCGTGCTGTGTGAGCACGGGCCCGGATTGGCGGTCTCGCGTGACCTCCCGAAGCTGGGCTACAAGGGTGTGGAGACCTGCGAGCTCTCGTTCGACGGTTACCGGATTTCGCAGTCGGCGATCCTGGGAGCCACGCCCGGTAAGGGTTTCGGGCAGATGATGAAGGGGCTGGAGACGGGTCGAATCCAGGTCGCCTGCCGCGCGCTCGGTGTCGCGACCGCGGCGCTCGAGGATTCGCTCGCCTACGCCCAGCACCGGGAGTCGTTCGGCCAGCCGATCTGGAAGCACCAGTCGATCGGCAACTATCTCGCGGACATGGCGACGAAGCTGACCGCTGCACGTCAGCTCACCTGGCATGCTGCCGAGAAGTACGACCAGGGCGAACGCTGCGACATGGAGGCGGGGATGGCGAAGCTCTACGCGTCGGAGGTCGCGATGGAGATCGCGCTGAACGCAGTCCGCATTCATGGCGGGTACGGCTACTCGACCGAATACGACGTCGAACGCTACTTCCGCGATGCACCACTGATGATCGTCGGGGAGGGCACCAACGAGATCCAGCGCAACGTGATCGCGAGCCAACTCGTTTCCCGCGGCGGGATCTGAGCAGGCGATACGATTCCCGCAATGACCGCACGAGACGTCGCCGAACCGGCCTATCGAGTTCTCGCCGCGACGTTGCGTGCGCGGATCGCGGAGGGACGCTACCGCGACGGGGTGCGTCTGCCGACCGAGTCGGAGCTGTCCGACGAGTTCGGTCTGAGCAGGCAGACGGTGCGGCGTGCCTTTCAGGACCTGGTCGCCGAGGGTGCGGTGTACCGAGTCCCGGGGCGGGGGACCTTCGCCACCGAGGGTGCCGGGCGGTATCTGCGGCAGCTGGGCTCCATCGAAGATCTGATGAACCTGTCCGCGGACACCACGATGGAGGTCGTCACATTACCACGCCGCCAGGTGGACCTCGAGGCGGCCGGCCGATTGCGGCTCGACACCGACCTCGTCTACCGCATGACATTTCGACGATTTCACGACGGCATGCCGTTCGTATCGACGACCGTATGGTGGCCCGAGCCGGTGGGTCGGCTTCTGCTCGACCACGATGATCTGCGCGAGGGCGCGCGCAGCACCCACACCATGATCGGATTGCTCGAGCCTCACCTGTCGCGGCCGATCACCGAAGCGGCCCAATCGATCACGGTGGCAGCGGCGGATTCCGCGGTTGCCGAGCAGCTGAACTGCACCCCGGGTCATCCGATGTTGCGGGTGGATCGGCTCTACAGCGACTCTGCCGGCCAGGCGGTGGAACTCGCGGTGAGTCATTTCCTGCCCGAGCACTACACCTATCGCGTCACCCTTCGGCGAGGCGCGACGTGACGTCCTTCCCGCAAGTCGTTCTCGCGCCGGTCATCATGTCGGCGTGACCCATTCGCTCCACGTGGTGTGCTCGGCCACCGCGCCGGGCAACGGGTCGACGCCGATCCCCGGGCCGCGAGGCACGTCCATCACCCCGTCGTGAACGGTGAACGGCGGCGTGATGTCCTGGGCGAAGTACCGCTCGGACGCCGAGATGTCGCCGGGCAGGGTGAAACCGGGCATGGCCGCCAGTGCGAGATTGGCGGCGCGCCCGATGCCGGTCTCCAGCATCCCGCCGCACCACACCGGGATGCCGTGGGCGACACAGACATCGTGTATCCGTGCCGCCTCCAGGTAGCCGCCCACCCGACCCGGTTTGATGTTCACGATGTCGCACGCGCCGAGCCGGATGGCGTCGGCCGCCGACCGTGCGGAGACGATCGTCTCGTCGAGGCAGACCGGGGTGGACATCACCTCACGCAACCGGACATGGGTCATCAGGTCTTCCTCGTCGAAGGGCTGCTCGACGAGGAGCAGGCCGAACGCGTCGAGTTGCGCCAGGTGCCGCAGATCGGTTGCGCGATAGGCGGTGTTGGCGTCGACCTGCAGCGCCACTGCATCGCCGACGTGTTCGCGGACCGCGGCGGTGGGGACGACATCCCAACCCGGACGGATCTTGAGTTTGATTCGCCGGTACCCGGCGTCGAGATGACGGTCGACTTCGGCGAGCAGCGCCGCGATGCTGTCGGTGATGCCCACCGACACGCCAACCGGCACTGATTGTGCGGTGCCGCCGAGCCGGTCCGCCAGCGGCATCTGCGCACCTCTCAGTTCGGCGTCGAGTATCGCGATCTCCAACGCCGCCTTGGCCATTCGATGGCCCTTGAGGTGTGCGAGGGCGGGTGCGACGTCGATCGCGCGGATGTCGCGGTGGCACACCGCCGGGATCAGGAATCGCCGCAGGACGTCGATCGCGCCGTCGGTGTACTCGGCGGAGTAGACGGGTTCGTCGATGGAGACGCATTCGCCCCACCCCTCACCCGCCTCGGAGACGACCCGCACGAGGAGCGCCGACCGCACCACCTCGGTGGCGAAGGACGTCTGGAAGGGGCCGACCAACGGCAGCTCGACGCGCCTGAGTTCGACTCCGGTGATCCTCATTCGTCGGCTGCCACTACGTAGTGCCCGGACCGCAGGAAGCGGGTGGCAGGCGCGGCAGCTGCGGTGTCGGAGGCGAAATGCGGTGCGAGGGCGTCCCGCACCGCGGTTCGCCAGTGGGACGCGGCAACCGGGTCGGTGCGTCGCATCGCCTCGATGTCGCGGGGGACCGGGATCACCACGGGTGAGCCGGACTCGGCGATCGCCTTCGGGACCTCACCGGTCGTCTCGATGCCCATCCGGCCACCCGCGCCGACGACGTCATCGACCGTCTCATCGGTGGGTTCCGGCAGTGGCACATCGAGTGCCCAGGACATGAGCAGCCGGTCGCTCTCATCACCACCGCCGAGTTCGTCGCCGAGGTCGCCGTAGAAGTCCCGGTGGTAGGCGATGGGCGCCGCGCCCAGTTTGGCGATGTTGAAGTACGCGTTGCGGGCGACGAGCGGGTCGAAGGTCCACGTGATGGTGGTGATTCCGCGCGCCAGGGCCCAGCCGCGCTGGTGCATTTTCAGTGCACTGCCGACGTTGTGCCCTCGGCCGATGCGGGACACCCCGGTCATGTGGCTGTGCAACGTCGTCCCGACGGGTGCCGCGAAGAACGCCACACTGCCTCCGGCGAGCCGATCACCGACGAAGGCACCCGCGACGTAGTTGCCGGCGTGGGAGAGCGCGCGCAGCATGTCGACACTGACCGGCCGGTTTGCGGGATCGGGATGCCACACGTCGTCGAACACCCGGGTCAGCTTGTCGAGGTCTGCCGGGTCGGTCAGTTCCCGGATTTCGGGGCCGTTCGCAGACATACGGTGATTATCGCACCACGGGTGGCCGGCTCCGAGCGCTTCGCCCTGCGACCGAACGTGGCCGAGTGCGCCCGTGGGCGGTCGAACCGCGGCATTAGGATGAGGGGTCATGAGCTGCGCAGGACCCGACCGGGCCGGAGATTCGCTGACGCGGATCGCGGCCGGTGTCGTGGTCCCGGGCGTCGCCGTCGCCGCCCATGGCCTCGGTGCCGGTGCCGTGCCCGGGGTCGCCGGGATGGTGCTCGCCGCGGCCGTCGGTGTCCTCGCCGCACTCCTCCTGGGTGATCGGCGACGACGATCGGCCATCGTCTCGGTGTCGCGCGCGGCCGGCGTGCTCACGGTCGCGCAGATCGCGGCGCACACGGTCATGACAATGGGGCCGGCTCACGCCGGCGCCCACGATCACCATGACGCGGTGCTGCCGATGCTGCTCACCCACATCGCGGCCATCCCGTTGAGCGCAGCACTCATCGTGGTCGCGGCCGGTCTGCTCGCCACGTTGACCACGGCCATCGGCAAGCTCACCGCCCCACCGGTGATCGCGGCGCCCGCACCGGCTCCCGTCTTCTGGGTGGCTCCCACCCCCGGCCTGACAGCGGTCATCCGCGGAATCGGGGTCCGCGGACCGCCTGCGTGAGCTCTACCCACCAACACCGCCGCCCGGAATCCCCGGAGGCGGCGTCCCCTGCATCGACCCGACGGACACCGTTCGATGCGATCGAACGGGCGCCCATCGAGCGCGCCCACCACAGAAAGAGCTTCACATGTCCAATTCCTTGCTCAGGCGGCTCGTCGCCCCCACCGCGGCCGCGGCCATCGCCGCCACGGCCGCGTTCGTCGGTGCCGGTGCCGCCTCCGCACACGTCACGGCCAACGCCCCGACCCTTGCGCAGGGCGGATACGGCGTCGTCACCTTCGTCGTGCCCAACGAATCCGACACGGCCGCCACCACCGAATTGACCGTCACCCTGCCGAACCTGAAATCCGCCCGACCCGAGGCGATGTCAGGCTGGCGGTCAGAGGTGGCGAAAGACCCCTCGACCGAAGCGGTCACCTCGATCACCTGGACCGCCCTGCCCGGTACGCCGGGCGTCCCGGTGGGCGAGTTCGCGCAATTCCGGATCTCGGGCGGCCCGTTCCCCGAGGAGGATTCCGTCATGCTTCCGGCGACTCAGATCTACGCGGACGGCGAACGCGTCGCCTGGGCGGAGCCCATGGGCGCCGACGGTGAGGAGCCCGAGCACCCCGCGCCGACGTTGACACTGCCCGCGGCGACCGACGGCGACGACCACCACGGCGGATCGGCCTCGCATGGGTCGACCGACACGGCCGGTTCGGCCGAGACGACTGAGGCCTCGGACTCCACGGATGACGCCGCGCGGTGGCTCGGCGGGATCGGTCTTCTCGTCGGTGCTCTGGGCGCGGTGATCGGGGTGGCCGCGCTGACGCGGAGTGGTCGCCGCGGCGGGGGTTCGGACACCGAGCGCGGCAGCGATGCGTAGCCGCCGGATCACCGCGACGGTCGCGGTTGTCGTGGGGGTTCTGCTCACCGGAGGGTTCGGGTTCCTCGCGACGCCCACCGCCTCGGCCCACTCGCAGGTCGTCTCGTCGGACCCCGAGGACGGTTCAACCGTTCAGACCGCTCCGCAACAGGTGACGATCACCTTCAACGAACCGCTGCAGGAGACGTTCGCGGTGCTGACCGTCGTGGGCCCCGACGGCAACTTCTGGCAGGACGGCGAGGCGATCGTCGACGGGCCGAGGCTGAGCGTCGCGCTTCGCGAACTCGGCCCGGCCGGCACCTACACGCTGAACTATCGCGTGACGTCGGCCGACGGACATCCGGTCGACGGACAGCGGACGTTCGAGCTGACCACCGCGGGTAGCGGGACGCCCGGGCCGGTCGCCGACAGTGCCGCCGACGAGAGCGACGGGGGACCTCCGCTGTGGCCGTTCATCGTCGGTGCGGTGGTGCTGCTGGTCGGTGGACTCGGCGTGGTGCTGCTGATGTCGCGCAGGTCCGGGCCCCGGTCGAGCTGACAGGCGCGAGATCCGCATGACGAACGACGCATCGGCATGACCTCCGGGGCGGGGCGTACCGCTTCACCGAACACGGCGGTGCGCGCCGCCGCGCTCGGCGGCGGGCTGATCGCGATGTTCGTCGGCCTCGGGCTGTGCTGGATTCTCGCCGCGCCCGACGGGCCGTCGGCGACCGCGGTCCCCAACGTGGTCGCTCTGGGCGCGGCGGTGCTGATCGTCGGGCTGGGCGCGTTGCCCACGCTCGGGCTCGATCCGACGGCCCGGATGATCGGGCTCGCGGGTGCGGCGTGGTTCGTCGCGGTGGCGGTGGCGGCGTGGATGCGTACGGCCGACCAGACCGGTCGATCACCGGGTGAGGTGGGGATCGACGAGTTCGGTGACACCTTGAGTGCCGGTGCACCCGAGCTCGTCACCCTGCTCGCCTCGGCCGCGGTGGTGGTGGTCGCGGGCCTTCACCTCACCGGCCGCGTGGAACCGCCGGCCGCGGCGTACGGCATTCTCGCCGCGATCGGGGTGTTGGCGACAGCCATCACCGGCCACGCCGGCGGACACGCGATCGGCCCGGTGCTGGTGGGTGCGCATGCGCTGGGGGCGGCGTGGTGGTGCGGCACGCTCGCCGCGATGGTCCTCGTCGTACGAGGACGCCGCGGCTGGGCGTCCGCGCTGCCGGACTTCTCGTCCCGGGCGCTGTGGGCAGTCGCGGTCATCGCCGCCACCGGCGTCATCAGCGGCCTGCTCGAAACCGGGCTGGGCGATCTGGTGGACACCGGCTACGGACGCATTCTGCTGGCGAAGACCGCCGGACTGGTGCTGCTGATCGGGCTCGGCGTGTACGGCCGGCAACGCTGGGTGCCTGCCGTGACCAGGCATCGGCTCTCCGAGAACACCTCTCTGCGGCTGTCGCTCGTCGAACTCGTCGTGATGGGAGCGGTGCTCGGACTCGCCGTGGGACTGTCGGGCACCGCTCCCTGAGCGTCAGCGTGACGGATCGAGCAGGATCTTCGCGTCGTGCGGGTTGCTCCGAAGCCGCTCGAAGGCGGCCGCGACTCCCTCGAGGCCGACTGTGTCCGTCAGCAACGGCTCCACGTCGAGATCGCCCGCCGCCAGGTGTGCGAAGGTTTCGGCGAACTCCTCCGGGCTGTAGTACAGGGAGAACCTGATGTCGAGCTCTTTCAGGATGCCCTGCGCGGGTTCGATGCTGTCCGAACCCATTTCGATGCCGGCCACTACGATTCGCGATCCGGCAGGCACGCCCGAGATCAGTTGCTGCAGCAGACCCGGTGCGCCGACACATTCGAACGCGACGGTCGGACGCAGCGGGAGCTGACCGAGAACTGCGGTCGGAGCCGCCATCCGCGCCGGATCGTCGGTGGCCGCAGCCGCGAACAACGCCTCGTAAGGTGATTCCTCTGCCGGGTCGACGACGACGTCGGCACCGAGCCGACGGGCGAGGTCGCGACGCTCCGGTGAGAAGTCGGCTGCGACGATCGGTCCGAGACCCTTCAGCTTCAGCACCGCGATGACGGCCAGACCGATGGGGCCGCAACCGATCACGAGTGGAACGGTGTCGGCGCCGGCCTCGGCGCGATTCACCGAACGGTAGGCCACGGCCAACGGCTCGGTCAGGGCAGCGACCCGCGTGTCCATGTGCTCGGGAACCTCGATGAGCAGCGGCTCGGACAACAGCATCCGTTCGGCGTAGGCGCCCGGGGCCTCGACGCCGGCGAATCCGATCATGACCGGCTGATCGCGCAACAGGATCGGCATCGAGACCACCCGACTGCCGACCGGGATGCGTCCCTCGGTCTGCGGGCCGTGCGCGACGAGCCGGCCGACGAACTCGTGCCCGAACACCATCGGCTTGGACAGGTCCATCAACTCGACACCGGCGGCACCTTTGGTGGCCTTGTTGAAATCGGGGCCGTGTTCCGCGCAATGCAGGTCGGAACCGCAGATGCCGCAGGCGAGAACGTCGACGAGAACCTCGCCCGGTCCGGGGGTCGGCTCCGGGACCTCGGCGACGGTCAGTCGGGAATCCTGCATCAGGACCGCGCGCATCACGCCTCCTCGACGTCGAAGCCGGCGAAGCCGCCGCTGATGAAGCGGACGGGGCCCGACCCCTGGGCCTCCGCCAGAGCGCCGGTGAGGTGGCGGATCAGCGCCGTGTCGAGGATGGAGTGGAACGACCCGTCCTCGTTGAAGTTCACATTAGCGCCGACGACGCTGAACAGGACGACGGTGTCCTCGGTGTTGTCCTCGGGGCAGATGAAGGTGTGCGCCGACGCGCCGGGCTCGTACAGGTAGGAACCGGCAGTCTGCGGCTGTTCCGGGTACTCGAGGTAGTGCCAGCTACCGCTGAGGGTGTAGGCGTCGACCGTGCCGGTGTGATAGTGCAGGGGGACCGTCGCACCTGGTGCGAAGGTGGCCAGGACGACCCATTCGCCCTTCTCGAGGTCGAGACGCAACGGCTTGAAGTGGACGCCCGGGCCGAGTGCGTCCCGGATCAACGGGTTGTCGTTTGCGTTGACCGTCAACAACTCTCCCTGGGGGAGTGCGACGACGGGGAGCAGAGAACCACTGGTGGTGGTCACGGGTACCGGAAGTGTCGGGCTGGACATCGTGAGCTGCCTTTCGATCAGAGGTCGATGTGATCTCCACCATCCCGGATTCGTCGGTTCGCCTCTTGACAATAGAAGACACGTTCTTGACATCTCAGGACGAAATGTGATGCGTAACACTGGACGGAGGTCAGCTCCGCATCGATGTGTGGTTGATGGTGAGCGGACGTGTGGCCCGCGCTTCGTGGCGGAACCGGGCGGGGCTCACCCCGAACCACCGGCGGCAGGATCGGGTGAGGACGCTCTGCTCGGCGTATCCGAGTTCATGGGCGAGATGTGACAGCGTCATGTCGGTCTCGCGCAGCCAGCGTTCGGCGAGTTCGCGCCGGACGTCGTCCACCACGGCAGCGAAGGTCGTGCCCTCGGCGGCGAGGCGGCGCTGCAGCGTCTTCGGATGGAGGCGGAACTGCCGAGCCGTGACGGGAAGTGTCGCCGCGCCGGTCGGTAGCAGTTGCCGGACGAGGTCGCGCACCGAGCCGGAGAGCTGTCGGTCGTGCCGGTCGATCACTCCGTCGAGGTAGGTGACGATCGCTCGGTGCGCCGTCTCGTCGGCGGCGAGTGGTCGGGCGAGATCGGAGGCCTGCAGGGTGAACCCGGCGCGAGGTTCGGAGAACCTTGGTGTGCAGGAGAACTCGTGTAGGTAGTCCGTCCGGTCACCGAGTGGCTCGTGCGGCACATGCACGGTGAGGGGGGAATAGGTGGTCCCGAGCAGGAAGCGGAGGACGCGCAGGGTGACGCCGAGTGAGAGCTCGATCACCTGGCGATGCGGTGGCGGATCGGCGATCAGCAATCGGAACTCCAGGAACGCGATCTCGGTGTCGGGCAGTTCCTGAACCTGGACGGTGATCGCCGGACTGTAGGCGCTCAGGTAGGTCTCGAACGCCGACAACGCCTCGGCGACCGTCGAGGTGGTGCGGGCGGCGACACCCACCGGCCCCAGGATCTCGATGCCCTGCCGGCGCGCCAGTCGCCGGCCGAAATCGTGGGCCCCTGTCACTGCGGCTGCCGACTCCAGCGCATCGATCAGCGCGACGTAGGTGAAGAACGTGTCGAAGTCGCCGATCGACCCGGGTCGGATTCCGGCACGCCGCAGGATCGGCGACGGCTCGGCGCCGAGCGTGGACACCTCGTCGGAGAAGCCGGTCAGCGATGTG
Organism: Gordonia prachuapensis; assembly: GCF_036350515.1. NCBI lineage: Bacteria > Bacillati > Actinomycetota > Actinomycetes > Mycobacteriales > Gordoniaceae > Gordonia > Gordonia prachuapensis. The sequence goes on from NZ_JAZDUE010000007.1 coordinate 247,255, forward strand.
CCCCGGACCACAGACATGTCTCCCAGAGTCAAGAGTCTGTCTTCTTCTGTCAAGAGTGCACGGGCGTACCCGAGCATGCTCGACATCCTTGGCCCTCGATGAAAGAGAACTCACATGACCTCCCTGGCGACCGATTCCGCTGCGGCTGTCCGTCCCTCATCGCGATTGGCGGGGCGCTCCGTCTTCGTCACCGGCGCCAACGGCTTCATCGGCCGGGCGCTCTGCGCTCGCCTGCGCGCACTCGGCGCGCAGGTCGCCGGGGTCGACCTGGTCGCCGACCCCGACCACAATGTGGTCGGCGGTGATGTGACCACCCCGGACCGCTGGCAATCTGCGCTCGCCGGGGTCGACACGGTGGTCCACACCGCGGCGCTTCTCGGTGCGGCACATCCGCTCGAGAAGTCCCGCGAGGTCAATGTGATCGGCACGAGCCGGGTGCTGAGCGCCGCCATCGAGGCAGGCGTGTCCCGCTTCGTCCACATCTCGTCGGTGGCTGCCTATGGATTCGACTTCCCCGATGGAGTCGACGAGACTCATCCGGTTCAGGTCAACGGTGACGTCTACACGGACACGAAGGTCAACTCTGAGGCGGTGGTCCTCGCGCGACACGCGGCCGGCGAGATCGATGTCACCGTGATCCGGCCCGGGGACGTGTGGGGACCGGGCTCGATTTGGGTGCGGGTACCGATCGCCGAGATGCTCAAACCGACCGGGTTCCCGCTGCCGAACGGCGGCGATGGTGTCTTCTCGCCGGTCCACATCGACAACTTCGTCGACGGGATGGTCCTGGCACTGCATTCCGGCGATGCGTCGGGACAGATCTTCACCCTCACCGACGGTGCCGGTGTGCGGTGCGGAGACTTCTTCGGTCGCCTCGCCGAGATGAGCGGCGGCACCATCAGGACCCTGCCGATGGTGATCGCGGCACCATTGGCCGACGTGCTCGGGGGTCTGTTGCGGCGACTCGGGCAGTCCAGCGACCTGAGCGCGGGAGCCATGCTGTTGCTCAACCGGCCCGGAACCTACTCCATCGAGAAGGCGCGAGAGATCCTCGGGTACGAACCCCTCGTCTCCATCGACGAGGGGATGGACCGGGTGCGCGCATGGGCTCGCGAGACGGGCCTGATCGACCGCTGATGTCCGGTGAACCGCCGGGCGGTGCGTTCAGCGCGGCTGATCCCAGACGGTGAGCAACTCGGTGATGATCTCAACCGACAGGCCGAGAGCGCCGAGGTGACTCTCGCCGTGCATGGTGAACATCTTGGCGTCGGGCAGCACCGACACCATGTGTTCGCCGTGGCTGTGCGGGATGATGTGGTCGCGGTCGCCGTGCCACCACCGCACCGGGACGGTCACCTCCGGCACCCGGAATCCCCAGTCGCGCGAGAACACCACGATGTCGGCGAACGGCGCCTCCATCCGGCGTGACCCGCCGTGCAGCAGGTCGTCGAGGAACATCGCGCGGAACTCGGGCCGCGCCAGCAACTCACGGTCGCCCTGCGGCGAGAGTCGTCCGTAGATCGCGATCGCCGGGTCCGCGATCGGGCGGGCGACGCTCAACAGGGAGCTCAGTGCCCAGCCGACCGGCGCGCCCGCCACCCCGAGGACCGGTGCCGCCACCTGGGCGAGTCGCATCGCGCCGCCCGGAATGGCGTCCGGTCCGACGGTGGGGGCCACGCCGCCGAGGATGCCGGCTGCGACGACCCGATCCGGGAAGGCGTGCGCGACGCCGAGCGCGTAGGGCCCGCCGCCGGACAGCCCGATGACGGCGAACTCGTCGATCCCGAGGGAATCGGCGACGGTCGCGAGGTCGTGTGCGAACTCGGCGACATTGCGGTAGCTGTACGGGGTCGACGACCCGACGCCGGGCCGGTCCAGACCGATGATGCGCAGCCCGTTCTGCGCGGCGAAGGCGCGGGCCTCGGTGGGGATCTGTCGGCGGGCTCCCGGGGTGCCGTGCAGCCAGAAGAGGGCCCGGCCGGTTGCCGACCCGAACTCGGCGAACCCGATCCGGCGCTGGTCCTCGTCGCCGACCGCGACGGAACCCTCGATCTTGGGACGGTCGATGTCCATCATGCAACCGAGCATCCCACGATGAGTGTGTCCCGGGTCACGCACCCCTGTTCCGGTTGGGCGACGATCCGGTGAACCGCGGCTGATCGTCGGGTCGAAACGGGCTCGCCGACGGCCCGATCGGCGAACACTGGGAACCGACGGGGGACCGATCGACGACAGGGAGTGCGTGATGTCAGATGAGAAGCTCACGGCGGCGGTGGTCACCGCATTCGGCGATCCGCTCGAGGTCACCGAACTCGACGTGCCCGATCCGGGCCCCGGGCAGGCACTGGTGAAGCTCGAGACCACCGGGGTGTGCCACACCGATCTGCATGCCGCGCACGGGGACTGGCCGGTCAAACCATCGCCCCCGTTCGTGCCCGGTCACGAGGGGTACGGCACCGTCGTGGCGGTGGGTCCGGGCGTCACCGAACTCGCGGTCGGCGACAAGGTCGGCAACGCCTGGCTCTGGTCGGCCTGCGGCACCTGCGAGTACTGCCGCACCGGCTGGGAGACGCTGTGCGAGATGCAACGCAACGGCGGCTACTCCGTCGACGGCTCGTTCGGCACCCACATGCTCGTCGACGAGCGGTTCGCCGCCCGCATCCCCGATGGCGTCGATCCCGTCGAGGTCGCACCCATCCTCTGCGCCGGCGTCACCGTCTACAAGGGTCTGAAGGTCTCCGAGACCAGGCCGGGGCAATGGGTGGTGATCTCCGGGATCGGCGGACTCGGACACGTCGCCGTGCAATACGCGACCGCGATGGGTATGCGGGTGGCGGCGGTGGACATCGACGACGACAAACTGGCACTCGCCCGCGACCTCGGTGCCGAGGTCACCGTGAATGCGGCGAAGACCTCGGACGTGGCGGTTGCGGTCCGGGAGCAGACCGGCGGTGCGCACGGCGTGCTCGTCACCGCGGTGCATCCGCAAGCCTTCGGGCAGGCCATCGGGATGGCGCGACGCGGCGGCACCATCGTGTTCGTCGGTCTGCCGCCGGGTGACTTCCCGGCCCCGATCTTCGACGTCGTGCTGAAGGGACTCACGATTCGCGGGTCGATCGTCGGAACCCGGCAGGACATGGCCGAGGCACTCGACTTCTATGTCCGCGGCCTGGTGAAGCCCACCGTGGCCACCGCCCGCCTCGAGGACATCAACGACGTGTTCCGGCGCATGGAGGAGGGCAAGATCGACGGCCGGATCGTCATCGACTACCGCTGAGCGTCTGAGAAAGCGCGTACCGTCGTCTGCATGGGTTTCGAGTTCGTCGGCGGCGTGGGCCGCGCGTTCGGTCACGTCCTGCGGCCGTATCCCGCCCGCGACATCCCGAGCGGCTCGATGCTGGAGCTGCCCGGCCGGGGGCCGGTGTTCGTCACCGATTCGGGGCCCAGGGACGCGCCGGTGGTCTTCCTGATGCACTCGGTGCTGACGACCGGACTGCTGTGCTGGTACCCGGTGATCCCGGAACTGAACCGGCGCTACCGGGTGGTCACCATGGACCAGCGCTGGCATGGCCGCGGAATCCGTTCGGACACCTTCGATCTGCGTGACTGCGCCGACGATGCGGTGGCCGTCGCGGACGTGCTCGGCATCGACCGGTTCACCGCGGCGGGGTTCTCGATGGGCGGTGGGGTCGCCCAGTTGGCGTGGCGGCGCCACCCGGGCCGGGTCAGTGGTCTCGTGTTGTGTTCCACCGGACCGTACTTCAGCACCCGCGACCCCGATCGGCGGGCGCAGTCGCATCGCACGGCCCGTGTGCTGACGGGGGTGTACCGGGTGATGCCGTCACCACGGGCGGCTCGGCTCGACGACACCTCCGCGCACACCACGGTCTGGGCGATGCGTCAGTTCCTGTCCACCCCGTTGTCGCACATGGGTCATTTCGGGGAGGGGCTCGGCGCCTTCGATTCGCGGCCATGGCTCGGCGAGATCGACGTGCCGACGTCGGTGGTGGTGTCCACTCGTGACCGCGTCGTCGAGCCCGCACGTCAGCAGCTGCTGATCGACGGGATACCCGGCGCGCGTCGGTTCGAGGTCGACGGCGGACACGCCTGCTGTGTGCTCGGTGCCCGGTGGTTCATCCCGCCGTTCACCGACGCGATCGACGCGGTGAACGACACCGTCGCGCTGCGACCGGCCGGGCCACAGCCGATGGAGGGTACGTCCGTCACCTGACGACGACGACGTGCAGCGTGCGCGGACCGTGGACGCCCTCCACGCGATCGAGCTCGATGTCACTGGTGGCGCTGGGGCCGCTGATCCACGTCTGCGGGCGGTGTGCCACACCGAGGTCGATCAGCCGGGCAACGGCCTCCGGGACGTCGCTGACGATCTGCGTGGCGTCGACGATGCAGACGTGCATGTCCGGCACCAGCGAGAGCGCGCGACGACCTTGTCCTGCACCGTGGTCGAGCACGATGGTGCCGGTGTTGGCGATGCCGACGGTGGCCGTGGTGATGACGGCGCCGGCCGCGTCCAGTTCGGCCGGTTCAAGAGCGTCGTCGTCGAGCCATTCCAGGTCGGCGGCCAGCCGATCGCGCACGATGTGGTCGGCGAGGACCGGCCCCCGGGCAGGGGTGAGTGCTGCGGTCACCGCGGCGGTGAGCCCGTCCTCGGTCACCTCCTCGACGACGGCGCGGTAGTCGGCCACCCGCTCCGCGAAGCGGTCCACCACGTCGAGGTCGCCGGTGTCGACGGGCCTGCCGTACTGCCAGTCGATCACCGTCTCAGCCGGGTCCGGGTCGACGACGTCGGTGAGCGCCGACCGCACCCGGTTGAGGATGATGTCGCGAGAACTCATCGGTCCGACTCCGTGTCCGCGCTCGGGTTCCGTTCGGCCCGTTCGCGTTTCCACCAGTCGCGGAATGATTCCGCGGGCGGTACCGGGATGTCGCGCGCCGAACTCCACCCGGCCAACGGTCCGGGCAGCGCGCCGATGGTGGAGCGGCGACCGAAGAAGCGCTTGCTCGACGTCGCCGCCTTCTGTGCTGCTTCCAGCCGCCGGTGATTGCCGAACACCCACGCCATCGCCTTCATCGCGGCCGACTCACCCGACGGGAGCCCGCCGCGCTTCTCGTCGACGACACGAGTTCGTAGGTGCACCAACAGTTCCGGGATCGGGATGCGCACCGGGCACACGTCCGAACATGCGCCACAGAGGCTCGACGCGAACGGCAGCGAGGCGTCGACGGCCGATCCGGTGCCGCGCAGCTGCGGGGTCAGGATGGCGCCGATGGGGCCGGGATACACCGATCCGTAGGCGTGGCCGCCGGCCCGCTCGTAGACCGGACACACGTTGAGGCAGGCAGAGCAGCGGATACAGCGGAGGGCATCGCGGCCGACGGTGTCGGCGAGCACCGTCGAGCGGTTGTTGTCCAGCAGCACGATGTGGACGTCGCGCGGTCCGTCATCGGGGGACACGCCCGTCCAGATGGAGGTGTACGGGTTCTCGCGTTCGCCGGTGCTCGAGCGCGGCAGTACCTGCAGGAACACCTCGAGGTCGGCCCAAGTGGGCAGGATCTTCTCGATGCCGACCACCGAGATCAGCGTCTCGGGCAGGGTCAGGCACATCCGGCCGTTGCCCTCTGATTCGACGACGACGAGACTTCCGGTGTCGGCGATGGCGAAGTTGGCTCCGCTGATCCCGACTTTGGCGCGTAAGAACTTCTCGCGCAGGTGAAGTCGCGCGGCCTCCGCGAGCCGGCGGGGATCGTCGGTGAGATCGTCGGGGGCCGGCCGCCCCACCTCGGCCATCCGGCGCAGGAAGATGTCACGGACCTCGGCGCGGTTGCGATGGATCGCCGGAACCAGGATGTGGCTGGGCCAGTCATCACCGAGCTGCACGATCAGTTCCGCGAGATCTGTTTCCCAGGAATCGATTCCGGCTTCTGCGAGTGCTTCGTTGAGTTCGATCTCCTGGGTGGCCATCGACTTCACCTTGAGTACCTCGTCCGCACCCGCGGCGCGGACGAGGTCGACGACGATCCGGTTCGCCTCTTCGGCGTCCGCGGCCCAGTGCACCACCGCCCCCGCCGCGATCGCATTCTTCTCGAACTCCTCGAGATGGCGGTCGAGGTGGCGCAGCGTGCGGTCCTTGATCGCCGCCGCGGCGAGGCGCAACTCCTCCCAGTTGTCGAGTTCGTCGACCACCTCCGCCCGCTTGTTGCGGATGATGCCGGTGGCGTGCGCGAGATTTCGGCGCTGGGTGGTGTTGGCCAGTTCGTCCCGTGCGGCGACCGGGAACTTCGGCATGCCGACGAAACTCGACGTCACACCGACGTGTGGATGGGCGTCCGGTCGGGCGGTGGTCACGCCGGCTCCTTCTCGGTCGAGGCCAGGATCTCGGCGAGATGCATGGTGCGGATGCCGGAGCGTTCGCGTGACAACATCCCGCCGATATGGGCCAGGCACGAATTGTCCCCCGCAACAAGAACTTCGGCACCGGACTGTTTGACGTTGACACATTTGTCCGCACCCATCGCCACGGACGTGTCCGCGTTCTTCATCGCGAACGTCCCACCGAAACCGCAGCACTGCTCGGCCGCCGGCAACTCCACGAGGTCGATGCCCTTGACCTCCCGCAGCAGTCGCAGCGGTTTCTCGCCGACCCGCAGCATCCGAAGGGAGTGGCAGGTTGGGTGATAGGTGACGCGATGCGGAAAATACGCTCCGACATCGGTGATCCCGAGTCGGTCGACGAGGAACTCGCTCAGCTCGAACACCTTCGGGACCAGCTCGTCGACCTCCGATCGCAGCGCTGCGTCACCGGTCCGGTCCGCGACCCACGGGTGCTGATGGCGCACCGACCCGACGCACGACCCGGACGGGGCGACGACGGCGTCGTAGGAGCCGAAGACATCGACGAACTGCCGGACGCCGGGAACGGCCTCGTCGGCATAGCCGGTGTTGATGAACATCTGACCACAGCAGGTCTGTTCGAACGGGAACTCCACGTCGATTCCGAGACGCTCGAGCAGGAGGACTGTCGCCTTCGGGGTGCCCGGCCACATGGTGTCGTTGAAGCAGGTGGCGAAGAGTGCGACCCTCATACTGCGATCATCCTCCACCCCTAGGTGGCTCGCAGCGTGTTCCGAGCGATCGACGTCATCGGATGCCCGAGGAGCCTGTCCCCGTTGCCTGAGGAGCCCGCGACGAAGGAGCGTGCGTCTCGAAGGCCCCCTTCGTGACGCCTCCTCGCAGGCTCGGAGGCTCCTCAGGGGCCGGGGTGGTCGCGACCTGCCCCAACCGTTGCCTGAGGAGCCCGCGACGAAGGAGCGTGCGTCTCGAAGGCCCCTTCGTGACGCCTCCTCGCAGGCTCGGAGGCTCCTCAGGGGTCGGGGTGGTCGTTGTGACATGACCGGATGCGTGCAAACCACGCAACAATCACGCGTCGAGCGCATACTCACCCAATGGATGCTGTCAACGACTGGCTGCTCACCTGGGGCGATCATCTGTGGACATGGATTGTCCTACCTGTGGTCGTCGGCCTCGGTGCATACTTCACGATTCGGTCCGGCGTCGTGCAGTTCCGGCTGATTCCAGAGATGTTCCGTACGCTCACCGACAAGACGCCGCGCACGGCAGACGGTGAACCGCAATCCGTCTCGGCGTTCCAGGCGTTCACCATCTCGGCGGCATCGCGCGTCGGGGTCGGCAACATCGCCGGAGTCGGCACCGCGATCGCGGTCGGTGGACCGGGAGCGGTGTTCTGGATGTGGCTGATGGCCTTCGTCGGTGGCGCGTCGAGCTTCATCGAGTCCTCGCTGGGCCAGCTGTTCAAGATCCGTGATGCCGACGGTTTCCGCGGCGGTCCCGCCTACTACATGCAGCGAGGCCTCAGATCCCGGTGGATGGGCGTCCTGTTCGCGATCATCCTGATCGTCTGCTTTCCCTTCGCGTTCAGCTCGCTGCAGGCCAACACCATCGCCGACACGATCACCACGACCGCCGACGCCGAGGACAACACCGCGCTGCTCTGGTTCATCGGGCTCGCGCTGACTGTCCTGCTGGGACTTGTCATCTTCGGTGGGGTACGCCGGATCGCTTCGGTGACTCAGCTTCTCGTTCCGTTGATGGCCTTCGCCTATCTGATCCTCGGCCTCGCGGTCGTCATCATGAACATCGACCGTGTGCCCGACGTGATCGGCCAGATCTTCTCCGAGGCATTCGGTTTCAACGAGGTCGTCGGCGCGACCTTCGGGTACATCGTCCTGACCGGCGTGAAACGCGGCATGTTCTCCAACGAGGCCGGGCTCGGGTCGGTGCCCAACGCCAGCGCCACCGCGGCCGTGACCCATCCGACCAAGCAGGGGCTGGTTCAGACGCTCGGGGTGTACTTCGACACGTTCTTCATCTGCTCGATCACCGCGTTCATCATCCTCGTGTCGGTGCCGGATCTGACCGATGCGTCGAAAGGCATCTCACTGACCCAGGGAGCGCTCGAAGACAGTCTCGGGTCGTGGTCGAACACCGCACTCTCGGTGATCATCTTCCTGCTCGCGTTCAGTTCGATTCTGGGCAACTACTACTACGGCTACTCCAACATCGAGTTCATCACCGGCAGCAAGGTTGTGCTCAACGCGTATCGCGTCCTCACGATGCTCACCGTGCTCGGTGGCTCGGTGGTGGCCGCGGATCTGGTGTGGAACTTCGCCGACGGCATCATGGGCCTGATGGCCCTGATCAACCTGATCGCCATCGGTTTGCTGAGCGGCCTCGCGTTCCGACTGCTGAAGGACTACACGCGCCAGCGCAGGGAGGGACGCGACCCTGTCTTCACCCGTGATCTGATGCCGGATGTGGCCGGAATCGAGTGTTGGGAAGACGCGGACACGGTCACCGGACCGATGGATCTCGACGACCTGACGGCCGAGAGCCACAAACACCGCGATCATCTGCACGGCGCTCCCGAGATCTGACCACCGGGCACCCGAACCCGGGGTGAGCGACTCGCAGTCAGTGGACGATGAGCAGCGGGCAGTGCGCGGTGCGCAGGACATGTTGGACTCGTGAACCGAGCAGCAGTCCGGCGAAACCGCCGCGGCCGCGGCTGCCCATGACCACCAGGTCCGACGTCTGCGACAAGTCCGTCAGCGCGTCGTTGGCGTCCCCGTCGATCACCTCGGTCGTCACATCCAATTTCGGCATCTGGGACTTCACCGAATCGGCCACATCGCCGAGCCGGTTCGCGATCAGGTCGACCGCCGGCAAGTGCTCGTCGCCGTGCAGTGCCAGCGTCGATGAATCCCAGGCGGACACGATCGCGAGGGTGCTTCCGCGCGCGAATGCCTCGTCGGCCGCCGCCTCGACGGCACGTTGCGAGATGACCGACCCGTCGTAGCCCACCGTGATCCGGTCGGTCTCGGTCTCGGTGCCCTCCTCGCGGATCACCGCCACCGGACAGGAGGCGTGCGCAGCCACCGTACCGGCGACCGATCCGGTGAGCGCTCCTGCGACCCGCCCGTGGCCCGGGGCGCCGACCACGACCGTGGCACAGCGGGCCGCCCAGGTCAGGAGGGCGTTGCGACTGGACTTCTGCTCGAAATGCTGCCGGACCTCGACCCCGGGCGCCTCCTTCTCGACGAACCGCATCGCCTGCGTGAGCTCGTGTTCGTGGCGTTCGCGCGCCGCCCGGAAGTAGGACGTCGGGACCACGTGGTCGATGACCGGTGTCCGCGGTGCCTGGGATGCGGCGATGAGGTCGAGGGACGTGTCGTGAACGGCGGCGGCGCGGGCGGCCCACCGCACCGCAGCCAGGGACATCGGGGAGCCGTCAACACCGACGGCGATCGGTAGATTGTGACTCATACCACATATTGTGGTCCTTTGGCTGCACGTCGGGAAGGGGTGCAGGGGCAGGTCTGTCCGAAATGTGACGGGGTTCGCGGGGCGGTGCTCAGCGCAGCGCGCCGTGCATGATGATCGCCGTCATCTGCTCGACCCAGGAGTCGTCGAAACGGGCATCGGGGACCAGGAGCATCCGCAACATCGCCGATCCGCCCATCACCTCGATCAGCCGGTCCGGATCGATGTCGGCGTGTACCTCGCCGCGCTCGACGGCGACCATCAGACGCTCGCGCACGGCGCCGAAGACGTCGGCGAATCCGCCGTGTACCCGGGCGGCCAGCGCTGGATCGGAGGCCATGTCCGCGATCAGGCCGGCGAGCGCGGCACGGGTGACGGGACGTGCGAACAGGTTCTTCGCAACGGTGATCATGGCTCGCAGATCGTGGGCGAAGTCGCCGGACGAGGGCGGCATGGTCGTGAATTCGGCGAAGGCGACGTCGTGGAGGAGTTCGGCCTTGCCCGACCAGCGGCGGTAGATCGCGGTCTTTGTGGTGCCGGCCCGATCGGCGATCGCCGCAACCGTCACCTTCTGATATCCCACCTCGACGAGAAGCTCGGCCGCGGCGTGCAGCACGGCGGCATCGATGCGGGTGTCCCTGGGACGGCCCGCGCCGGGATCGGCCACCACGCTCACGCGATGACCATATCCTCGCCGTGTCGTCATCCGCGGTACCGCCGGTCGCCGATTTCCCCGAATCGCCGTAGCGGGCGCACGTCGCGTGATCCAATACCGCTACCTTTCGTAGCGTTATTGAGGAGGCGATGGGTATGACCACCGAACCGACAGTCGGGCAGGTGGACCGCCTGCAGCGATCAGGCCGCGACACGACATCACTTCCCGACGCCCTCGCGCAGTGGTTGTCCGGCCATCTTCCCGACGGCGCGGAGCCGTCGGTGACCGTGGAAGCCGCGCAGGACGCGAACGGCATGTCGTCGGAGACCATCCCGGTCTCGGCGCGCTGGACGGTCGGCGGGGGACAGGCCGAGGAGCTCTGGGTGATGCGGATGGCGCCCCGCGACACCGACATCCCGGTGTTCCCGACCTACCGGATGGATCACCAGTTCGAGGTGATCCGCGGAGTGGCCGAATCGTCGGCGGGCAGCGAGGTCCCCGTCCCGCGAGTCCGCTTCCTCGAGGCAAGCGGCGACGTGCTCGGTGTGCCCTTCTTCCTGATGGATCGCTGCACCGGCGACGTCCCTCCCGACGTCATGCCCTACACCTTCGGCGACAACTGGCTCGCCGACGCCTCCGCAGACGACCAACGCCGCGTGCAGGATTCGACGGTCGCGCTGCTTGCTTCCCTGCATGCGATCTCGAATCCGCAGGAACAGTTCGGCTTTCTCGACGACACCCGTCCGGAGGGCGCGAACGCGCTCCGGCGCGACCTCGCGTGGCTGCGCAGCTGGTACGAGTACTCGGTGCATGGCAGCGAGACGCCCGGCGACGCCGGAGTCGGACGATCGCCCCTGGCCGACCGTGCGCTGGCGTGGCTCGATCGCAATTTCCCGGAGCGTGCGGCAGCCCGGGAACCGGTGCTGTGCTGGGGTGATGCTCGCATCGGCAACGTGATGTACGAGAACTTCGCGCCTGCCGCCGTGCTGGACTGGGAGATGAGTCGGATCGGCCCGCGCGAACTCGATGTCGCCTGGATGATATTCGCGCACATGGTGTTCCAGGAGCTGGTGCACCTCGCCGACCTCCCCGGCATGCCGGACTTCCTTCGCGAGGACGATGTCCGCACAACCTATCGCGACCGCACCGGTGTCGAACTCGACGATCTGCGCTGGTTCTACGTCTTCGCCGCGGTGCAGTGGTGCTGCGTGTTCATGCGGACCGGTGCCCGGCGCATCCACTTCGGCGAGATGGAACCGCCCGAGGACATCGACTCCACCCTCTTCTATCACCGTGCCCTACTCGAGCGACTCATCGCGGAGGATCTGTAACCGATGACCGGAGCGCAATCACTCGGACCACTCGACGAGTATCCGATCCATCAACTGCCGCAACCCATTGCCTGGCCTGGGAGTTCGAATCGGAACTTCTACGACCGGTCCTACCTCAACGCGCACGACCGCACCGGGAAGATCTTCCTGATCACCGGAATCGGCTACTACCCGAACCTCGGGGTCAAGGACGCCTTCGTGCTGATCCGTCGGCGCGGCGAGAACACCGACACCCAAACCGCGATTCACCTGTCGGACGCGATCGACCACGATCGACTCAACCCGCACGTCGGTGGATACCGCCTCGACGTCGACGCACCGCTGCGCGAGTTGCACCTCACCCTCGACGAGACCGAGGGCATCGCAGTCGATCTGAGGTGGGAGGGGCTGTTCGACACCGTGCTCGAACAGCCGCACGTCATGCGGTCCGGGGCCAAGGTCACCCTCGATGCCCAGCGGTTCGCGCAGGTCGGCTCGTGGCGTGGATCGATCAGCATCGACGGCGAGCGGATCGACGTCGATCCGGACACCTGGATCGGGACACGAGACCGATCGTGGGGTATTCGACCCATTGGTGAACCGGAGCCGGCGGGACGGCCCGCCGATCCGCCGTTCGAGGGCATGTGGTGGCTCTACATCCCGATGGCCTTCGACGATTTCCAACTGGTCCTCATCGTCCAGGAGGAACCCAACGGGTTCCGCTCCCTCAACGACTGCACCCGGGTGTGGCGCGACGGTCGCGTCGAACAACTCGGATGGCCCCGCATCGACGTCCATTACGCGTCGGGTACGCGTATCCCCACCGGGGCGACGATCACCGCCACCACACCTGCCGGCGATCCGGTCGTCCTGGAAGTGGAATCGCTCCTGGGCGTGCCGATCCACGTGGGCGGGGGGTACGGTGGCGACGCGGACTGGACCCACGGGGTATGGCGCGGTGAGAAGTTCGTCGAGCGCCTCACCTACGACATGGACGATCCCGCGGTCGCGGGACGGACTCCGTTCGGCGTCATCGACCACGTCGGTCGCGCGACGTGTCGCGAGAGCGACGGAACCGTCCGAGAAGGCTGGGGCTTGTTCGAACACGGCGCACTCGGTCGTCACGACCCGTCGGGCTTCGCCGACTGGCTCAGCGTCGCCCCTTAAGACTCGCGAACGACGAAAAGCATTCGCGCGGTTGTTGTCTGATTCCGGATCCGCGTCAGGGCGCGATGAGGTCGCTCTCCGCGAGATCGGTGATCAGCATGTGACCGGGTGAGTGCGCGATCGCCAGAGGCGGCGCAGCCTGCATCACCGCCAGTTGTGGGGTGACACCGCACGCCCAGAAGACCGGGATGTCGCCCGGCGAGAACCTCACTGCGTCACCGAAGTCCGGTGTGTCCAGATCGTCGATCCCGAGGGCTTGGGGATCGCCCACATGGACCGGGGACCCGTGCACCGATGGATACCGGGAGGTGATGCGCACCGCGTCGGATACCTGGTCCGGCGGGATCGGCCGCATCGACACGACGAGCGGGCCGGCGATGTGCCCCGCGGGTCGGCAGTCCCGAGTGGTTCGGTACATCGGCACATTGGTGCCCTGTTCGATATGTCGCACCGGCACCCCGGCCGCGAGCAGTGCGGTCTCGAACGTGAAGCTGCACCCGATCAGGAAGGCGACCATGTCCGTCGTCCACCGATCCGCCACGTCGGTGGTCTCGGCGACGAGCTGGCCGTCGGCGTACACGCGGTACAGCGGGATGTCGGTACACACGTCGCCGTGTGCACCCAGCAGCGGCCCACCGCGGGCGCCGGGCTCGAGGACATCGAGAACGGGACACGGCTTCGGATTGCGCTGCGCGAACAGGAGCACGTCAAAGGCGATATCGCGCGGGACCGCGATCAAATTGGCCTGGGCGTAGCCATCCGACCAGCCGGAGGTTGGGGTCACGAGCCCGGCGGCGAACCGGCGGCGCGCCGAGGCCGGGTGAACCTCACCCGGATGCCCGTCGACGGTGTGCATCAGATCAGCTCCACAGCTCGGACAGGCCGCTCAACGACTTCCATCCGAGGTACAGGGTGAGCACCCAGACAGCGAGGCCGATGAGGCGCAGCCACATCGGGTAGGCGTACCCGCGCAGCAGGTCGCGCCGCATCCACGCCACCCAGACCACCACGGTGAAACCGATCGGCAGGATGAGTCCGTTGAATGCGCCGGCGAAGACCAACAAGTCCACGGGTGCCGCCCCGATGACGACGAAGATGCCGGCGCTCAGCGCGATGAAGGCGACCGTCAGCAGGTTCTGGCGCCGGCGCGAGGTCCGCGACGTGGTGAGGAAGGTGACCGAGGTGTACGCCGCCCCGATGACGGAGGTGATCGATGCCGCCCACAGGATGACACCGAAGAACACGCCGCCGATGGAGCCGAGCGCGGTCTCGAACGCCGACGCGGTCGGGTTGTCGTCGGCCAGTTGCGCCCCGCCGACCGTCACGCCGAGGATGGCGAGGAACAACAGGGTGCGCATCACTCCGGTGACGAGGATGCCGTAGACCGAACCGGCCTGGATGCGGCCGACGTTGTCGGGCCCGCTGATTCCGCTGTCGAGCAGCCGATGGGCTCCGGCGTAGGTGATGTAGCCACCGACGGTGCCACCGACGATCGTGGTGATCGCGAGGAAGTCGATCTGTTCGGGCAGGACCGCGTTCTTGAGCGCCTCACCCAGCGGCGGCTTCGACACGATCGCGGTGTAGGCGGTCATGACGATCATGCCGGCGCCGAGCACCACGATGATCCGGTCGAGCGCGACACCCGCTCGTTTGCTCAGGAAGATCCCGATCGCGATCAGCGCCGACACCGCTCCACCGATCTCCGGATCGAGTCCGAACATCGCGTCGGTGCCGAGTCCGGCGCCGCTGGTGTTGCCGATGTTGAACACCAACCCGCCGAGCACCACCAGACCCGCCAACACGTATCCGACGCCCGGCAACACCTTGTTGCCGAGCTCGTGAGCGCGAATGCCGGACACCCCGACCACCCGCCACACATTCATCTGCACGGCGAAGTCGATGACGATCGACGCGAGGATGGCGAAGGCGAATGCGGCGCCAAGCTCGATCGTGAATTCGGTGGTCTGGGTGATGAATCCGGGGCCGACGGCACTGGTGGCCATCAGGAACATCGCGCCCAGCAGGGCCGTTCTGGTGGAGCCGCCCTTCTCTGGGTTGGGCTCCCCGGCGACAGGGGCGGTGCTGTCCGGTCGTGCCATGGGCTCTCCCATCGGAGGAAATCCGGGGTCGGCAGAACTTGCTACATGGTAGTTGCCCGGCATTACCGAGCCATTGCATTCGGACTACATCGGGTCCCCTCAGAACGAGGTGCCCCAGGCCGATCGGCCTGGGGCACCTCGTATGCAGATCGTCGGTGTCAGGGCAGCTTGGGCAATGCCTTCGTGATGTCCTCGATCGTGCGGTTGATCTGATCATTGGCGTCGCTGATCGTCTTGTCGATCGTCGTGCGCACCGTCCGCTCCGCGTCGCGCTGAGTCTTGACCCACTGCGCGGTCGTCGGCATGCCGAGGTTGTTGGTGCCGAGAGTCTTGGCTCCGTTGCCCTTTCGCAGGCCCAGCTTCTCATCGTGAATCGACATGGCGGTTCCGACGCCACCCAGTGCGGCGCCGACGCCCGACGCGGTCCAGCTCACCGCGAGGGTCGCTGCCGCGCCCGCCACGAAGCCGACCGGAACACCGATGACGGCGCCGATGACGCCGCCCGGAATCGCACCGATGCCGCCGGCGAGACCGCCGATTCCCGCGCCGATCGCAGCACCGATCACGCCGCCGGCCACTGCACCGCCCACGAGGGCGACGGTCTCGAACGCCAACAACGGAACGAGTACGACGTAACCGGTGACCTGAGCCCCGGTCATCGCGTCGGCGCCGATCCGCTGCCAGTCGGCAGGCGTGAACGCCCACGGGTTGACGTTGGGCGCCCTCGTTGCCACCTCGGACGGCACGACCAGTACCCGGTCGGCAGCGCCGGCCGGTGACAGCTCCGGCCGGTTACCGGCCACCGGCGCGATCTCGGCCGTCGGCGCCTGCCGGTCCGCAGCGGCAGCAAGTTGTGACGTCACGGCAGCGGCCTGTTGAGTGACCTGCTCCGGCGCGGCGGTCGCCCCTGCGACCTGGCCGAACTGCACGGCAGCGGTGACAGTGACCGCTCCCGCGATCAGCTTGAGTGATGTTGTGCGCGCGCACGATGAACTCATGCAAATTCCCCCTGATTCGCATCCCCGAAATTCGGCGGTTGGCCGAGCCGGTTGACAGTA
Organism: Gordonia prachuapensis; assembly: GCF_036350515.1. NCBI lineage: Bacteria > Bacillati > Actinomycetota > Actinomycetes > Mycobacteriales > Gordoniaceae > Gordonia > Gordonia prachuapensis. The sequence continues at coordinate 263,403 of NZ_JAZDUE010000007.1, forward strand.
GCGAACCTGGTATTTGGACTTCGACATCCAGGGTGGTGCAGAGTGTCGCAGGTCACAGTCGTCCGGGTTGGCGCAAGCACCCAGGAGTTCAGCGGGTGCGGTCGTAGATCAGCGCGATCTCGCCCGACTCACCCGCTTCTTGCTGACGGAGCATCCATGTCGATCCGGGCAGCCCGTCGTGGAAGAGCCGTTGCCCGCCACCGGTGATCTCGGGACAGATCATGAGGTGCAGGCTGTCGATGAGGTCCTCCGCGAGGAGGGCGGAGATGACGCTGACGCTGCTGTTGACGAGGATGTCCCCGGTTCCGGTCGACTTCAGGTCGGCGATGACGTCGGCGGCGGGGGCGTTCACGATATGGGTTCGCTCCCAGGGTGATTCGGTCAGAGTTGTCGACAGGACCACCTTGTCCACGTCCACCAGCCACTTGGCGTAGCCGCGGTCGCGCGGGTCGGCGGATTCGTCGGCTGCCACCGATGGCCAGTAACCGAGGAAGCCCTCGGCGTTCACGCGGCCGAGCACCGCGGTCGTGGCACCTTCCCAGAGACGGGTGAGATGACCCCGGGCGACCTCGGTGGCCGCGTAGGGGACGATCGCCCCGAGGTCGTGTGGTCCGCCGGGGCCGTTGTAGCGCCCGTCGAGGGTGAGGTTGATATTTGCTCGTACCGAGCGTGCGGTGGTGTCGGTCATGATCGTGCTCCCTTGGTGTCGGTGTGGGTGGTGCTGTCGCCGGCGCGGATTGCGGCGGCGAGGTTGTCGAGGACTTGGCCCCAGCCGGTCTCGATCCCGGCGATCTGCTGTGCGGCCTGGGTCTCGGTGGCGGAGATGCTGAGTTCGAGCCGAAGCCTGGTGCCGGCTCCGGCCGTGGTGAGCGCGAGATCGTAGTGGCCGGTGAAGGTGATCCGCCCGTTGTCGTCCAGTACGGAGAGCTCGAACACGAGTCGGCCGGGCGCGACCGCGACGGCGACCGAGCCCTCCGAGCGGTACCGAACTCCCTCGGGATCAACGAATTCGACGACGATCGGCCCCCCGGGTTCCGGGGTGATGGTGCAGGCGGCCACTGTCATCGGCACCGGAGCCCACCAGGATTCGAGGAGAGTGGCGTCGGTCCAGTACTGCCAGACGAGGGCGGGCGCGGCAGCCAGTTCCCGCTCGAAGGTGTAGGTACGCCCGTCTGCCCAGTGCGGCCGCACCGCGGCGGCGGCCTCGCGGTCGATGGCAGTGCGGTAGTTCGCGAGAGCCTCGCGGTCGGCCGCGTGCGCCTCGACAGCCGAGATCAGATCATCGACCCGCTCCCGGAGGTCGCGCAGTGGCTGCGCCTCGAGCGCGTAGACGCGGCGCTGCCCGAGCGGGAAAACGGTGACGAGGCCTGCGCGGGCCAACGTCTGGAGGTGTTTGGTGGTCTGCGGTTGTCGCATGCCGGTGAGGCCGGCCAGTTCGCCGACCGAGCGGGGGCGCTCGGCGAGGAGTTCGACGAGCCGCCACCGCGCGTTGTCGCCGAGTGCGGAAACGACCTGATCCATACCGAAAGTATTCTCCAGAGAGAATATTCTTGTCAACGAATATTTCTGGTTGATCTGGAAGGGAAGGAAATGGAACAGAGCGGTCGTAGGCACGGTCGGCGGGAGGTCACCCATAGCCGTTCCCGGGCAACGGAATCAGTGCCCGATCGGAATCAAGAGCCGTCGGGGGTGACATGAGAACGTCTGCCGCCCGGATCTACTCGCGGTCGTGATGTATCGGCGCAGCGCGCCGAGAAGGCGCCGGGGTGAGGAGCGGATCGTACGCTCGCGAAACGCAAAAACCGCCCGTTGCCAGGCGGTTCGTGGTGCCCCCACCAGGGCTCGAACCTGGGACCTGCGGATTAAAAGTCCGTAGCTCTACCAACTGAGCTATAGGGGCGTGCCCTGCGGCGAGGGCGTCGACGAGTTTACAGGCAGCCGCAGGGCGGGTGGTGACGGGTGGCTCGGCGATCCGCTCGCGGCCGGGGTCGGATCAGGTGGGCTGCCATCCACGTCCGTCGAGGATGCCGGAACGCATGCCCGGCGCACGCATCGCAGCGCTCAGCTCGGTGACGGTCGAGACCACGACCAGGGTGTCGACCGGGCTGCGGGCCGCCCGCAGCCATCTCGGGTCGCAGCTGATCGCCAGGGCCTGCTCGGGGTCGATCGCGATGCCGCCGATCTCATTGAGGGCGGCGAAGATCGTCCGCTCGGCGGCGATCCCGGTTTCGTGCACCACGATCGCCTCCGGTCCGACGTCCACCCGGATGCCGACCGGGTCGACGAACGTGGTGCCGCCGAGCAGCCGGTGTCCGTCGACCGGCGGCGCATCGTCGTCGCCCAGCTCCTCGGTAGGGATCGGCAACAGGTGTCTTGCGACGAATCGGCTGATCAACGTCCCGTCGAAGGGAGCCGAACCGGCGGCGCGGCCCGGATGGGTCGGGCGCACGAAGAGTTGTTCCCCCATCCCTATTGCCTATCATGAACACCGGATCACCGTCAGCGAAGGGTCGGGCGCCGACGTGGCCGGGCCGAGTCTCCCGAGAACAGCGCCCGGAAAGGCCGAAAACACCCCGGACCTCACGATTTGTGAATTGTCGAAGGTGTGTCCTAAGCTAAGTCGGCTCCCAACGGAGAACTCCTTACGGAGAACCGGCCCCCTTCGTCTAGCGGCCTAGGACGCCGCCCTTTCAAGGCGGTAGCGCGGGTTCGAATCCCGTAGGGGGTACGCTTGTCCGGCCCTCAGGCTACTGCCACGGGGTTGGTGAGTGACAACAGAACATGGCCCTGTGGCGCAGTTGGTTAGCGCGCCGCCCTGTCACGGCGGAGGTCGCGGGTTCGAGTCCCGTCAGGGTCGCAAGTTTTCTTGCGATAGGCATTCGGTTCGGGTGCCGTCCGGCCAGGTAGCTCAGTTGGTACGAGCGTCCGCCTGAAAAGCGGAAGGTCGCCGGTTCGATCCCGGCCCTGGCCACCACCGAAGAACCCCCGGCGATGGCGGGTTCACATGATCGTCGCAACACTCTCAGATGAGAGGTTGCGACGATCATGTCGTTTCAGGAGGACTGTGTTCGGTTCGGTGACCAGTTGGCGAGGCTGGTGGATGCCGGGGTGCCGGTGAAGGAAGCCGCTGTTGCGGTCGGTGTGCCGCGGCAACGGTGCTACGCGATTCTCCGGGCGATCGGCCGGCCGGTAGGGCGGCCACGCGGGCCGGGTAAGCCGGCTGATCCGGGACGGATCGTGGCTGTGTTCACTAGGACCGGCTCGATCAACAGGGCTGCGATC